>CAZXSA010000044.1:0-24543 GCA_964642815.1 uncultured Planctomycetales bacterium
CACCCTGCCCTACGCCCTGCGGCGGAGGGTAGTGTGGTTGGCTCAACGGACACGGGAGATCCCTCTATGCCCTCGTCGCCGACGCGATGACGGGGAAGATAGAGTCCGGCTCGCTCTCCCTCGACAAAGGGATCGCACAGTACATGGAGCTGTTCACTGCGCTCGCGAACGCTCAACTGAAGGGGTTGATGCTTCAGGTCGAGTATCTGCACAAACAGCACGAGGGGAGCGATGAGAATTGCAGACACTATGTGAGCCAGGCCGTGGATCTTTACAAGGATCGGATTGATCGGCAGGCGGAGGAATTCCTGAACGGACTTGAACGCCTGCTCGTTCTCTTCGCGGCAGGTGACTCCACGAGAGACTACCATACGTCGAGCGTGTTCCCCGTGGACGGAGGGTCGAAGTACTATGCACGATTCGATGCGCTCGTCGGCGATATGGTCGGCGCGGACTCCCAGGTGGTCGTCAGGTTGCTGTGGGACGCGAAGAAGGCCGAGCAGTACCCGACCTTCTTTGCCTTCATGAACGAACGGTTGAGCAAATTGGAGAATCCGGAGCAGCCGCTTGAACTTCAGCTCGACGACCACGGAGGAACGATCATATCCCCTGTAACGGGAAAGGAAAACGGCACGGTCAATCCCGTCGAGAGAAAAAAGATCGGCGAGGAGACTGTGACGAAGGCCGTGGTGCGACGCTACCTCTTCAGGAATTTCCGCCGCGGGGAACCGCTGTATTCTCTGACGGCCAAGAGGGAACATCTTGATGTGTTCAACCTGGAGAGAAGCGCCATTCCGCTTCCCGGTTCCGTGGGTCCCTTTCTTTTGCCCTACAACGGACACCAGGGGACGGAGCTTCTCAAGGTACCGACCTACGACGATGACGCGCATCGCTACATCACGATCCCTCTTTTCGCCTGGCTTCCGGAAACGCTGATGCTCGACGTCGGAAATCCCATACTCGACGGTCCCCATTTCGAGGGCATGGGGTATCAGCCGCTGGAGATGCGCCGGTACTGCTACGGCATCAGATCGCACTCGGTGGGGAAATATGTGCAGATAGAGATAGTGTATCCAGGTGATCGTGTCGCGGCGTGCAGTGCCGAGCGGGACGGGGCGCTCGCTCATCGATTGGACCCTACCGCGGAGACGACGCTACCCGTCAGATACGGGGACGGCGTGATCAGCATCCTCGGAACAAAAGCCGATCCCAAATTTCCGGCCGCGTACTTCCATCTGGAAAAAGTGAATGTAACCTACTTACCGCAATATCAATACTACTTATATCACCTGTTGCCCGCTCCCACGCTCGTCGAGAGGTTCATAGACCCCCTTGAAGCACGCATCGTGCGGGAGGACATTCCGTTCCGCCTCCGGGGCATCCAGGCGTGGAAGCTGGCTGCTGCGGGAAGCCACAACTGGATCTACCCCGTGAACGTACACGACGGAACAGTTCCTCCAGAGGAACTGTTCTACTTCGTGCGGGTTGTCTGGTAAGCCTATAAAAGCACCGACATGTCCCGAAAAGACGCAAACCACAGGTGGAGATATGCGGAACGTGTCACTGCAGGCGAGGCCTCACAACGTGGAAGGAGTGGCAATATGGCCGCATTCAAGAAAAAGTTCGGTTTATCCGAACAATGGCGCAGCGAGGCGACTCCTTCGCGACAGGTGGCGGCTTTCTGTGGTTGTTTGTGCGCGGGGTGACGATGATACTCGGCGGTTGCGGCGGAGACGGCGACGCGATTCACCACGAGACGTTGTTCGTCAACGGCGACATCTAGTCGATGCGGACAACAAGGTGGGAAGCCTTTTGGTTCGTGACGGAATCGTCGTGGGACACAACGTTGATCGGAACGATTATCCCGACGCCTCCGTCGTTGATCTCAAAGAAGCGGCTACCTATTCTGCATTATTGCTCTGAAGACAGCCTTGATATGAAACATACGGGCGTTTCCGCGTCACCGCATTTCCAGGTCTTTACCGTTTCGAGCGACCATGATTCGGTCGTTGAGTATCTTGTCGATCCATTCGGCCGTTTCCTCATCACAACGTACCCCCACGTCGAAACATACCTGACTCAGTCGGCGACCCCGACCATCCCCCATCCCCATGCGTATGCGATGCCAATTCGGTCCTTTTCGATCGATGATTACCTTATCCACGGCCAACCACGGGATCATACGCGAGTCGCCGGGGATGCCTGGTTTCAAATCGGCGCAATAACCGAAACCTCCGGCGGTGAAAATGAAGTTTTCAATCCCCCGCCGTTCCCGTCGGCTCGTGAAAATCAGGTACACGATGAAACCCAACCACGTAACCGCCAGAAGAATCGTTAAAATCGTCGTTGTTATTGTTGCAAATGCAACAAGAAGAAGATCGGGAAAGACAAATGCTCCCAGACACACAAATAACCAGGCCACTTTTCGTCCGGCACTCATGTTACTTGTACCCCGGGAGATGCCGGTCAGCACAAACGTCCGATCATCGTATTCCAGCCCACATTCCGGGCAACGGTGTATGGCGGGCAAGCCGGTAAGCAGATAATCACACCGGGGGCAGGCCTCGAGGTGAATCCTTCCGGGCGGATCGAAATCCGATAAATCGCGGTCATTCGTCAAATCCGCCGAATCCATACCGGAAAAATACCTTTCTTTCAGTTGACGTCCATAACGGAAATGCTCTGCCTCCGCCCCCAAACAAGGGAAGCCATTGAATCAAGGAATCAGGTATTTCATGGCTAAGAGCTGGGCTACTTCAACAGGGCTGTAAATCCGGCCTGTTGAAAGTGACGATCGTTGGTAAAGGCCGCGGTGATTCCTTCATCCCGCATCACGATAAAGCTGACACAATCAACCAATCCCCAAGCCTTGTCCGTGTGATCTTTGTACATCACCAGCGCTCGCCGAAGAATCAGGTCGGTAACAAACACCACCTTCGCTCGGGGACTGGTAAATATTGATTCGGTGGCACGAAAAAACTGCTGACGAGCCACACCTCGCGCCAAACCGTTGCCCGTTTCGGCGATAATCCAGTCGGTCAGAACAATGATGTTGTCTTGTTGGCCCAAGGATCGCCATAAATGATCAGCGGCAACATGCAAGGAGTCCGTCGCATTCAACAACGCAATCCAACCAACCGTATCGAGAAATACCATATCAGCGGGCATGATTTACCTTCGGATGGCCGTAAAGATAGTGATCTATATTAGTAGCAAGGTCCGGGATGCCCGTTTCCACCGCTAGTTTGCCCATTTCAAAAAGATCGTCACCGGATGAATCGGCCGTCTCCCGGGTAAGTGGCTGAACCAACACGGTCGTACCGTCCGGCAGAAGAACGCCACCTTCCAGCACAATCGCCCCCCCACGCACTTCACCCCTGTAAGTCATGATACACCTCCTTTGCTTCTATCTTTCAGTTTAGATCATCTCGACTTGAGGATCAAGGCTCATTCCAAACCTTCGGTGGCCCAATCCGGAAGTAGTCTCCTACAATTATCCGGGGGTGGGATCTGTTGCAGGTGATTTGTATATTATTTCCTGAGCGCGCTTCCGAGGGGGCGCATCTTATTGGGTGTGTAAGGCGACTTGTCAGCCCAACGGGGACCGGAAGGGACCATGAAGAACGCCGAGGCGAAAGCTTCCGAGGAGCAGACGGCCGGGCCGCCCCCAACGTGGCCGGCGACGGTCGAGGCCATGATTGAGCCGATCTACCGGTTCGTCCGAGCCCGGGTACCGGCGAACGCGGTGGACGATCTGGTCCAGGAAACGTTCACGGCCGCCTCCCGGGGGATCGGCCGATTTGACAGCCGCTGCCCGGTATGGAACTGGCTGACGGCCATCGCTCGAAACAAGATTGCCGAGCATTACCGGCGAAACGGCTCGCGGGGCGTACTGGCGGAAGCAGCGCAATCCCTTAACTCCGACCAGACCCAGGTTCAACAGGCCTTGCTCAGCGAGTCGCCCTTGCCGGACGAAATCTGTGCCCGGCAAGAGTTCCAGGCATTGGCCCGCGCGGCGTTGAGTGCCTTGAGCCCCGATGAACGGCAATGCCTTGTCGGCCGTTACTATGAAGACTTGTCCCTGGACGAGCTAGGGCGACGGCTGGAGATAACACCTGCGGCCGCCAACACGCGACTGTATAGAGCTCGGCAGGAGTTGCGGCGAATGTTCATGACGCTGCTTAACGATACGAGGGATCATCCGGAGGTGATTCCATGACGCAATCAGAAGACAAGCTGTTCCAGCAAATCGTACAGGCCGGTATGGATACAGAACGGCCAAGCGAAGACCTTCGCCATCGCGTACTCGCGGCCGCACTGTCGGCCCAACAAGAGGCTGCGGAACTTGTTGAAGACGCGGCTATCGCTCAGGATTCCACCCAACCTGCGGTTCGGCCCGTTCCGGATGTGCCGACCGAGCAGGCTGATGGCGTCCAGCGTGGACCCCATCCGATCGAACAACCTCCCCGCCGGCGGCACACGCGATGGAGGTTTGTCACCATGTTTCAGAAAAGATCAGTCCGTTGGTCAATGGCGGCGGCCGTAGCCGCGGCAGTTGTTCTCGTGGTCGGATTATGGCCAAGCAGAGATGGTGGTGGTCCAGGTAGGGCTTTCGCGGCAGCGGTTAAGCAGTTCCAAAAGGCTAAAACGATTGTCTGCCAGTTCTCATCGCCTACTCCTACGTCGGTCATGGGGATGAACATTGTGTCGTCGGGCAAATGGTACATGTCCGCCGAGTACGGAACGAGATTCGAGAATTACGCAAATGGAATCTTGGTCAATGTGATGATCGTCCCCCCAGAAGGTCCGGCCGTGAGCATCACGCCACCGGGCCGACGCTACACGATACTGGACGTGAACCAACCTGACAGAAGTAATATGAATAGTCCGGATGCGTTCATTCGCAGTATGATGACGTTGACCAACCAACCTGATCGCCAGTTGGGCAAAGCCATCATAGACGGAATGGAAGCGTACGGATACGAAATCAGTGCTCAGTCGATGGGGTTTGGCGAGACACCCAATGCCCGTTCGGAACTCTGGGTCGACGCGCATACCTTCATGCCCGTCCGGTATGTGATAGAGTGGCCCGGTTTTGAGCCGAATAAGACCATAACATATGTATTCGACCAATTTGAGTGGGACGTGCCTTTGGATTCGACGCTTTTTGACACAACCATGCCGCCTGGATACACACGCGTGAACACGCAATTACATACGCCCGATGAAGCCAGCCTGATTAATTGCCTCAGGCTCTACGCCGAGTGGACAGGAGAATATCCCTCTGCGCTCAGTATGCCGAGAGTTGTTGGTGGACTGATGGCATCCGGCTCTGCCAAAGGTAATAAACTGCCAGCCAATCCTGAACAACAGTCGATTGAAATCGGAATCGGGGTCGTGTTCTACATGGAACTTGCGAGCAAGGGTTGTTCCCCCGAGTACCACGGTGCGACGGTATCGCCCGGGCAAAAGGATGCGGTCTTAGTCCAATGGAAGACCGAGGATGGCCAATGGCGCGTTATCTACGGCGACTTGCGGGTAGAGACGCTACCCAATCGCCTAGTCCCTTGATTCCATTGTGATGGGGCGGGACAAGACTCGGTAGCCGTTTTTCTCCACCGAACTCGTCAACGCTTTACTGTCATTAATGGGTATCCCAGACGACAAAATACGACGAACCATCCAATTCTTGCATTTGGATGGTTCGTCGTTCGTCATTATGTTGTAAACGATTCGTCGCCTCAGATCGGAAACCCCATAAAACACTACATGACCGGCTATTAAAAAACATTTGTTGGGTACGCGAGAAATCATGCTACTTCAACAAGGCCGAAAACCCGGCCTGCGCGAAATGACGATCGCCGGTAAGGGCTTCGGTGAGTCCTTGTTCGCGCATGACCACGAAACCGATTTCATGCTTGCGCGCTTCCGTACAAATCGCGATCGATGCTCCGCGACGCATCGGGAGCCAACCCCTGGGCTTGCCCGACCACGCCTTGTAATCGCTCGAACAGGGTCGGACTGTCTTCCTCATCAAAACCGTCCCCCATAGTTTCCGGCCAATCAACCTCAACGGCGGCACCCTCAGGAAACGGACAATTCCCTTCCAGGACTATCACTCCATCCTTAACTTTTCCTTTGTATTTCATAACTCACTCTTCGTGCTCGTCCTGCATTTGCCTCTTGAGATCCTCATGATCACACGATTGCCCTTGCTCAAAGCGCTGCCGGGCGGCCGCCCCTCTGGCCACCTGCCGCGGATCGTGGGCCCAGATTTCGTCCTCAAGATCGATTTCGTCCGCCGGCTCGATACGGGCAATGACTCGACCCCCCTCGCATAAAATCGCCCCCTCCGCCGATTGGATGGAATCATGTACCTGTTCGGCGGTCAACCCACCCTCGGTAAGATCAATCACGCGAATCATGTGCGGCCTCTTCGAGTGTCATTCTCGCATGCCCGCTTAGCCATCTCGGCCAGGCCGTCGAAGCACAACTGCGACCAGGTTTCCATCGTATCGCGCACGGCCCCTAGCTCTTCCATATCCATGAAGGCCATCTGGGTGATCATCTGCTCGCGCCTGTTGACCGTGGGGGCATCCAGCGTCCAGTAGTGGACAACGCCGAGATGCACCTGCCCGACCTCGTTGCGCTCGTCGTTGAGCAAGGCCACCACCCGATCAGTGTGCCCGGCTTCGACAGACACTTCCTCGGCCACCTCGCGGTCCACCGCAGCCAGGTAGGTGTCCAGAAAATTCTGGAACAGGGGCATGTCATCGACGGGGTTGATGTGCCCGCCGATGCCGATCGAGCGATTGCCCACCAGCCGCGTCTCCCCCGCCCGCTTGCCGCGTACATAGGTCAGGTAGCGCCCCCCGCAATTCATGATGACATAGGGAATAAGCTGCTTGTGGGAAGGATCCTTTTCCGCCAGCGGCCGGGGCATGAACCGGGGCACCCCCGACACGAAGAGCGCGTCCAGGTAACGCTCCACGTCGAACATCAACCCCTGGAACATCCCCACCCGCTCCACCACGGACCGCTCGACCACCAGTACCTGTTCTTCCTGAGCCACGAAACCGCTCCTGTTCCACCAGAACCCACCCGGCCTCCACG
Organism: uncultured Planctomycetales bacterium; assembly: GCA_964642815.1. Taxonomy (GTDB): domain Bacteria; phylum Planctomycetota; class Phycisphaerae; order UBA1845; family PWPN01; genus JAAYCU01. Next base: position 7,114 of record CAZXSA010000044.1, read on the forward strand.
CCGGATTTGACCCGCCACGTGAGGGGAACATAAGGGCTGCGCGGTCAGATTTCAAGAAGCAATTATCCAGGAACTCATCGACAGGTTAAAATGAAGTGGCCAAACGATGGGGCACTTCTTGCCAAACAATGAACGATTGGTCGTCCGAAGTCTATGCACCAGGCTCCTGCCGATCATCCGTATGATACAAGATCATGCCGAGCGAATGAGCATGATATGCCATCCGCTCGGTCGATCCGTCTCGTCGAACGGTGGTAAATTCTTGTTTCGGATCAAAAGGCGAGAAACGAACTCGGAGCGTCAGGATGGTCTTGCCAGCACCGGGTTTGAAGATACACTCGGGATTGTCTTTTATAGAGATATTCTCCTGTTCGGACGAGTTTTTCAGATCACGGTAAACAATGGCCTCTTTATCATAGGTTTTACCGATCTCAAGATTATTTGTAGCCCAACTTCCGTTAGCCGCTTCCCAAGAATCAGGCACACTCGCCTCAAGTGGCAGGGGGAAAGTCATGGCAAGGTGATCCTTAACTTGGATTGTTATCGATCGTTGAAGGGTTCTTTCTGTCGCAGATATCTCCCTACGCCGTGAAATCAAAATCACACCTTTTTCTTTGACGTTCCTGCCGGGATATTCACGATCAAACAGCAGCGCACTCAAAATAGGTAAGGATATCTGCTTATTGTCCTGGTTAAGATCGTACCAGACATGCATCATAACCGGCGGTCCCTCCCAGCGATAGAAATAGCGGTTGAGTTTAATCCCTGAGTGCGTGGACCAAACAACCTGCTCATCGGTAAGCTCCGCACCAACGATGCAGTTGCCTTCCATCCAGACACGCTCACCATCAACCGTTTCCCAGCCCTCTCGGTTCGGCCCGCAACCCGTCAAAAATACTCCAACGAAAGAAAACAGTATGAAGTGTCGCATCTTTATCAACTCCATGTCTTGCTTTATAATGTGTAAAATATCCAAGCAAAAAGCATACTATCTGTTTGCAAAGATTTCAAGAAAGTCACTTCGTGTTATTTCAAATTAGCTGGCAGGAGGATCATGGGACTTGCCGAATCGCAATCGCCGGATAGAATGACCGAAATAACCGCCGAATGGTCTCACGGGGTGCAGGCAAGAGCATATTCCGAAAATCGAATGATTGGCCCCCTCTTGTGATGGGAGAAAGACCATGAAAAGGCGTACTTTTCTCGCCGGCGCGGCCACCGCCGCGGCCGCCGGGACCGTGCAACGAATGATCCGTCCGGCCTCCGCCGCGGAAACCGACGCAAACCGGCCGTACAACGTGATCGACACCCACCTGCACATCTTCAATACGAATAACGACCTGCCCGCCCACTTTGGCGGCATTTCCCGCCAGTGGGCGACGGTTGAAAAAACGGTCGAGGCCTTGCGGCGCGGCGGCGTAGCCAAGGCCTTCCTGATCAGCTACACCTGCATGGATATTCGCCGTGATCTTATTGGTCGCGTCGATCCGATCGAGAGCCTGCCCCTCTACAGCAAGCAATATATGATCGATGCGTGGAAACAGCATCCCGATCTTTTTTACTGGTTCACCGACGGCGTTGACCCCTCGCGGCCTGACTACCTTGAACAGCTTAGGAAGGATCTCGATCTGGGGGCGGCCGGCATCAAGATCCTCTCCGCGTTCCACGGGTATCTGCCCGATAATCCCGGTTTCTTCCCCGTCTATGAAATGTGCCGGCGTTACAATCGCCCCGTCATCATCGACGGATCATTCTGGTACATGAATCGCGGCAATTACATGATCCCCCACAAAGAGCCGGCCGACCGCCTGAATCTGTGCCGGACGATCGAGAGTTACTGTAAAACGCTCGAGGATGTGCTCAAGGCCTTTCCCTCCGTCGCCTTTTCCCTGGCCCATGCGGGTACGGCCAGTCAGATGAGCGATTACGACGTGATCTACCGACTCATGGCCGACCATCCAAACGCCTATTGCGATATTGCCGCCGCGATCGGCTACGGCCCCGAATGGCTGCAACAACTCGTTAAAGCTGTCGGGTCGCGTAAAGTCATGTACGGGACGGACTGGCCTTACTGGGATGTCGGCGCGGATAGTTACCGCACCGGCGGGCGGCGCTGGTCCATGATCACGGACGATTGTCCGCAATTAAGCGACGAGGATAAACGCCTGATTCTCGCGGGCAATGCCGAGCGTTTCCTGCGTAACGAACTGGCCGACCCCGAGGCCGAACGTGCGGCCGCCCCCGCCCGGAGAATCGCCCAACAGGCGCTTGACATGCATCGCCGATACCCGGCCATCCTCATTCATGATCATAATCCCGTGGCCCCCGATGTACCAAAAATGCTGGCCGGCGGCATCACGGGTAAGGTCTACCAGTTCGCCCTGGATGTGATTCCCGGACTGAGCTTTCGCGACACGTTCGCCCAACGCGAGGGTTGGGCTTATATGTCCCTCGCTTCGCTGGAAAAGGCCACGGAGGTCATCCTGAACGATCCGGATCACCTGATGATGTCCCTTACGGCCGCCGATTTTGAACAGGCCCATCGTGAAGGCAAGGTGGCCGTCATGTTCGGCAGCGAAGGCGGCAAGCTGCTCGAAGGCGATCTGAAATGGCTGCAATTCTTCCACAAGCGCGGCCTGCGCGAGCTGCAACTGACCTGGGCCGGCCCGAACCAGATCGTCGAGCGTGGCGGTCCGACCGGCGATGGACTGACCGACTTCGGCCGCGCCGTCGTACGCGAATGTAATCGGTTGGGGATCATCGTGTGCCTGACCCATATAACGCAACAGGCTTTCGACGAGGTGATAGACCTTACCGAAAAGCCTCCGATTCTGTCGCACGAAGCGCTGGGGGTGGGCGTGGATGAATCAGCCGTCAAGAAACTGGGAGCCAAGGGCGGCGTGCTCGGCATCCATTTCTACGTGACGTATCTGCGGCCCCGGCCGACACCGGAAAAAGTCGTGGAGCAGGTTGACCGGATCGCCCAGACGGCCGGTATGGAAACCGTGGCCCTCGGCGGAGACTTTTTCCCCACCGAAGGAGTGTGGGGTGATTTGCAACGCGCTCAAGGAACCACCGATATGGCCTGGGCCCTGCCGGATATCGGCTACCTCGGCAAGATCACCGAGGCCCTGCTGACTCACAAATACAGCGAGGAGGACATCGCGAGGATATTAGGAGGCAACTTCTTGCGGGTCTGCCGAAACGTATTTGGCGCGTAGAGTGTCTGGTCAGTTATAGGTGTGAAGCGTCTCGGCGACACCTACCAACCCGAAGCAGTTTACCCGCCGTGGCGGGCTAGCAAGGGAACATCTGTCCGCAGCAGTATACCCGCCTATGGCGGGCAAGCGAGGGTATGCAAAACGATTCATGCGCAGACCAAATTTGCAAAAAGGCAGGATCAGATCATGAAACGTAACAATCTGCTCGGATGCGCCTTATCATTGCTGCTTATCAATCTTAGTGGTTGCCTGGCGCCGACCCACTCAGGATCGAAGTCCCTGGAGAAAGGCTGGACCCCACTACTTAAGGGCGACCACCTTGACGGCTGGTATACCTTCACGACCGAGCACGGGAAAAACAACGATCCGGAAGGTATCTTCGCTCTCAAGGACGGCCAACTACATATTTACCCCCTTGCCGAGGAAGGATCGCACGTGCCTTTCGGGTACATCGCCACCGAAAAAGAGTACGCCGATTATCGCCTGCGTCTGCAATACAAATGGGGCACCCGGCGTTTTGGCGAGCGATCCACCGCTCCTCGTGACTCCGGTGTACTGTACCATTTCGTCGGGGCCGACAAGGTCTGGCCCTGCAGCGTGGAATGCCAGATCATGGAAACCGACACCGGTTCCATCTACACGGTTTACACGGTGGTGGATTCCACCGTCGATCCGCAAGATAAAATATGGAGCCCACCATCCGCCGGCGGTCTGCTGCATACTGTCGGTTCCACCACCGGCATTGCCTGTGTTCGCCGCGCGATGGACCTGGAAAAACCTGGTTGGAACGATGTCGAAGTGATCGTGGAGGGCGATGAGGCCACGCATCTGGTCAATGGGCGAATCGTCAACCGCTGCACCCGGATGCTCCAGCCGGATCCGTCCAACCCCGGCCGCCTGATTTCGCTCCGCAAGGGTAAAATTCTCCTGCAAGCCGAAGGCGCGGAAATCTTTCTTAGAAACGTGGAAATCAGACCTATCGACCCGCGTTAAACTTTCCAACCGGTAGGTAGCGATAGGAATCATTAAAAACACTAATACACACTCCCGCTTGCCCTGTTTATCCAGTTTGCCCACACTGCCTGCCGGTTTCCGCAAAGGGAAAACGGCAAAGGACATACGACCTGCAGATCCGACCTGGACCATTATTGGAAGACGAAAATATACATTTCTATCTCGCACCCGCCTCAATATTGGCTTATACTTTATATACGGGTTCGTATACGGATATGGTCATGTTCCCGAACATCCCTTTCGTGGCAAGGTCATTTCATTTTGAGGAGGTAAAACCCATGCGTTCACATCTGTTTCTTATTGTGTTGTCCATGACGGGCCTGTTGCTGGCGGGCTGCGAAAACAATGAGGGCTTGAGTATGCCCGGCAAGGCTAAGGACTCGGGTGAAAAAAGCGCCGCGGCCTCGGCGGAAAAAACGGTCGCCGCCTCGGATGAGACCATCCAAAAGGCCCAGACCATGATGGATGAAACTTCCGCCGCCATTCAAGATAACAAACTCACGAAAGCCGAAGATCTGCTCGGCAAGCTCGAAGGGATGAAAAGCTCGCTGCCCGAATCCATGCAGGATCAAATCGCTTCCCTGCAAAAGTCATACGACACCGCCAAGTCGGCCAAGGATGCCGCGGGTGGCCTGAAATTGCCGGGCGGTTCAGCGAAATAACCGATGTAACCAAGGCGCGGACCATTGACCCATCGCTCCCGTCGAGTCGGTTGACGAACAACCGTGCAAGCAGTCATGCCGACAGATCGATGTGACCAGGGGCGGATCAAAACGGAAACTCGGGGCGATTATATCATGGCCGGAAGCGCAAGCGTCCGGCAGGGGGAATTTTTATCACCTTCATAAAGGCTGCAAGGTGGCCTTATCCCCTTCCATCGGGGTATGATAGATGTGTATTTGATATTCGCAGAGACTATGACGACTGATTGGATTTCATCGGCCGTCCGGTTTGCGCCGTGGCGATCGACGAGCAATCTACACCGAAAGGGAGCGTTCATCATGACTCAGGAAAACGCCAGTGGCCTCCCGAAATCTGATCCCCAAAATTCCTGCTCCGATAAGGAGAATCCCGGCGGCCAAAAGGCTCGACCGAAACGGCGACGCTGGTTAAAGGTCTTGGGAGTGCTGCTGCTTCTGGTCCTCGTTGTCATCATTGCTCTACCGTGGCTGATCTCAACCGCTCCGGGATCGAGTCTGCTCGTCGCGACGGCCAACCGCTGGCTCCCGGGCGAACTGGCCGTGGAGAATCTCTCGTTAAGCTGGCGAGGCCCCTGTACGGTTCGGGGCATAACCCTCAAAGATCCGCAGGATCGCGAGGTCGCCAGCATCAGCGAATTGGCTTGGAGTACCGGTTTAATCCGGGCGGCGGCCGCCTGGTACAACTTCGCGGAATTGCGGATCGAGCAGCCGGATATATCGTTGCATTTTGACCGCGACGGCCGCATCTCTTTGATCGATGCTCTGGTCTTGCCCACCGCTCCTCAGCGCAAGGATGAACCCACGACACTGCCCATGATCGTCGGTCGCGTCGTGATCGAAAACGGCACCTTGCGTATCGTCCGCCCCGATGGCCGCATTCTTGAAATCACCCGGATTAATACCACCCTAAACCTCGACACCCTCAACCACATCGAAGGCCAATTGGACTTTCAAACGCCGCGGGATGGCCACCTCGCCGGCGAAATGAAAATCGACAATCTCGCCCCCGACGGCCAACTACGCCCGCTTGATGCGACCACGGTGGTACGGATATCCACTCCGCAGGATATACCGATCGATGAGCTGGCCGCCTTCGCTCTTGATCGCAAAGACCTTGGCGGGAAAATCAACCTGAATCTCCAGGCCAACATCGAGCAAGGCGCGGGGCAATTCAAACTCATAACCAAGGCCATCGGACTTCAAACACAGCCGCACGATGACAATCAACCCGAACCGCTTGACCTTGAACTGGCCGCCGATGTACAGGTCGATCGTGAAAAGCTGGCGGCCCAAACCACCTTGGAAGGGGCCGCCGGCAACGCTGGGATCAATCTCACCTGTCCACTTCCCATCGCGGCCGACCAACTTTCGTTCGACTCGCTGCTGGCCGCTCTACTCGAAGGAAAAACCGATAACCTCCCGCCGTTCACCGCGGAAGGACATGGCAAACTGGACCTCGCCAGGCTGGCCCGGACCTTCCCTGCCCTGCTGGCCATGCGCCCGGACGTGGACGTTACCAGCGGCACTCTCGGTCTCGATAACCTCCGAATCCACGGCGGCCGCGAACCTTCACTGGCCGGCGAGCTCGCCCTGAGCAACCTCGTTACGCACACCGAGGCCGGCGACATCCAATGGACACCCGCGACGGTCAAGACCGAACTTCTGCTCGAACCCGGGCATGGGCTTAAAATTCAACAGGCCGAGTTTTCATCCGGTTTCGGCCGCTTGACCGCTACCGGCGGCGCCGACAACCTAAGCACCACCTTTCAATTCGATCTCACCGAACTTAACCGGCAGGTCAGTCAAATCCTGGATACCAGCGAAATGAAGATCACCGGCCAGATATCCGGCACCGTGGACCTCAAGCACGCCGACCCGGCGCGGATCGATATCTCCACCGCTCTCAAGGTGGAAAACGTCCATTACCAAGCCGCGGATCGACAATGGCAATCCGACCGGATGACCCTCGACGCGGCGGGTCAGATCGGCTTGGCCGATTCGCGACCGAACGAAGTGCTGATCTCCAACGTGAAAATAAACGCGGACGATAAAGTTTTGGCCTCCGCGGCCGGCCGCGCCGCTTTGCCCGCCGACACTTTCGACGGGCAACTCGACATCGAACAGGCCGACCTCGCGTATCTCGGCCGGCAGCTAAAATTCCTCGGTTTGTTCGACGCGGACCAATACACCGGAACCGCCCTGCTTAAAATAAAAGTCCGCAAGAGCGACGCCCAGGGGCCGCTGCAATCCGAAGGCGACTTGCTCCTGCGCGACGCCCACGTCGGATCAACCCGTGTATCCACGGAAGACCTGACTCTGCAGTGGGCGGACCTAAGCTATTCTCCCGATAACGATCAACTCAAAATCAAAACGGCAAAACTGGCCGGTTCCATGGCCCATCTTGTGATCGACGCCCTCGATTGCCAATTTTCCGAACCCCTTCGCCTCGGCGGCGATTTCCAGGGTGACGCCGATATGGCCGCCCTGTTGGAAGTCATCCATCGCGTCGCCGGCAAGGACAAGCCGCCCGCCATCAAGGGGCAACTCGCCTTCAAGGGTCGCGGCGAATCCACCGCCGAACAGGTGCATCTGACCAGTGATTGGCGTATCGACAATCTTGAAATTGACACTCCCGAGCAACCGATCCGCGAAAAGCAAGTCAATCTTACCGTGGATTCGATGCTGAACCACAAGCAGGACATCCTCGATATCGCCCGGATGAAGCTCGATTCGCAAATCCTCGCTCTCCAAATCGTCGGCAAAGTCACGGAGCTTTCCAGCAATCGACGCCTGGCCTTAAGCGGCGAATACCGCGGGAACTGGGATACGATCATGGCGTTGCTCCATCAGTTCGCTCCCGCCACCGCCCAGACCGTCGCGATCAAAGGCGCCACGGGCAGTCGTTTTGAAATCACCGGCGCGGCCTACCAACCCGATATCCGGCCGGTATTCAAGGATGTCGCCACCGGTTTGGATCTGACCTGGGATTCCGGCAACGTCTACGGGCTGGAACTGGCCGCCGCCAAAATCTCTCCTGTTCTGCGTCAGGGAAAGCTTCAGATACCTTCAACCACCATCCCCGCTTCCGGAGGAAAGGTGAACGTTGTGGCAACCGTTGATTTTGAAACGGAACCGCCGCTTTTGACGCTGCGCGAGCGAACCGTGGTCATGGACAAGATTCGTATCACCCGCCAACTGGCCCGTGACCTGCTCAGTCGGATCAATCCGATCTTCGCTCACCTCGCCCATGCGGAAGGATCGGCCTCATTATGGATGCAGGGTATCGAACTACCCCTCGGCCCCCGGATCAAAATCCAGGGGACCGGGCAAGGACATCTGGACTTGCGCGATCTGAAAATCAAACCCGGCGGATTGCTCGTCGAGGCCATCGCCCTCGGCGGCATTGGTCAACAGGAGTTATACGCCGTGCAGACCGAAGGTGTTGATTTCCGACTCCAAGAGGGGCGAATCATCTACGACAACTTCGCGTTGATCTTCGTCGATAACTTCGACCTGCGTTTCCGCGGCGCGGTCGGGTTCGACGACACGATTGAGATGTTCATGTCCGTACCGGTCCGTCCCGCGCTGCTCGAACGCTTCGGCGTCCGGGGGCCGGTTACGGATTACGCCCGCCTGCTTTCCGACGCCCGGGTGGAAATTCCCATCGGCGGCACGCGCGACCAGCCTAAACTCGACTTGGCCAAGGTCAATATCATGCCGTTGATCGAGCGCGCTATCCGGGATTCGGCCGGGCAAAAAGCCGGCGATCTTCTCAAGGATGTGAGTGGACTGCTCGCCCCCGACAAATCCAAAACTATAACAGAACCCGCCAAGGCCAAACCCGACGGGGCCACGCCCCCCACCGGCAAACCCGCGGAAAAGAAGCAGCAACCTCTGGATCTTCTGCGGCAGCTTGAGAAAGATATCACATCCAAACCCGCGGACAACACGAAGAGGAGTCGGTGATGAATACCCCGCATATCGGGCAAAACAATCGTGAACGATCCGGGGAACAGGAACCCTCGACCAATGGACCTTTGCTCAAAATCATTGCTTGGGGTCGTCTGTGCGCTCATCGGCTCTGGGAAAATAACGTCACGGCCATGAGCTCCGCCCTTTCGTTCCGCACCATCTTCGCCCTGATCCCCCTGCTGGTATTGGCCTTCCTGTTCCTCAAGTCGGCCGGCATCGTCGAAGACCGCAAACAAAGTCTGCGCCAAGTGCTGGACGCCTCCGGTTTCTCCCAGATCACTCTTTCGTCGCCGGTGGACGCGGACGCCGACGGGACTGCCTCCGCCCCGGTCGATCCATCGCCGCGAGTGTTCAACGTCGCGGATCAGATCGAAAAGCTGGTCGGCTTCGTCGAAGACAAGCTTACCGTCGGGCGCCTTGGACCGATCGGCATCGTCCTGCTGATCTATACCGCGACTACGCTGCTGACCGCCCTGGAACGTTCGCTCAATCGCATTTTCGGCGCTACCCGTAGCCGCTCATTGATGCGTCGTTTGCCTTTCTACTGGTCGGTGCTGACTCTCGGACCTTTACTCTTGATGGCCGGCACGTATATCGGTCACCAAGCCACTGACACCCTCGGCCACGTCGCCGGCCTGTCACGACTGCTGGCCGGCGCGGGCGGCTGGCTGGCTCCTTTTCTCGGATACCTGTTAGCGCTCTGGGCGATTTATAAGCTTCTGCCCAATACGGAAGTTCGTAGCCTCTGTGCCCTGCTCGGCGCCGCCGTGGCTGCCCCCCTCTGGCTGATCGCCAAGTGGGGGTTCGCTCTCTACGTCGAGAAATTCGTCAGTTCGGGGAATCTCTACGGCTCACTGGGGCTCGTCCCGCTCTTTTTGATCTGGCTGAATCTTTCCTGGACGATCCTGCTTTTCGGCGCGGAGGTCGCCCACACTGCGGCCAGCCCCCGTTTCGGCATGATTAACCAACCTTCCGGCGACTCCGCCGCACATCCTCCAGACTTGCTCGCCGCCGTGCTGACCGTCGCTCGTTCCTTCGCCGCCGGTTCCGGGCCGATTTCGCGGGAAAAGGTGATCGAACAACTCCACCTACCCGAGGAAAGCGTCATCACCCTGCTCGATCGCCTGAATACCCTCGGCCTGCTTTGCCCCGTCGAAATCAACAACACGCCACACTACGTCCTGACCCGCCCGGCCGACAAGATCGGCATCGCTGAAATACTGCAATTGAATCCCTCGGCCGCGAGAAATCGCTTTCATCCTGAAATCCAGGCGGCCGTCAAGCGCTTCAACGAGCAGGCCACGTCGGCCCTCTCCTCGATCACGCTCGCCGACATACTCACCTGTTCGTCCGTAGATTCCTCTCAACATGCCCAACCTGGATTGTAAGAGCGGAACAAGGCCTCGGACGCGGACTTATGGCGGAGTAATCGCACTTTCCGTCCAGAACCATACCTATAATTCCCAGTCCGAAGCAGTTTGCCTCGCTCGCCTCGGTCGTTCGACCTGGAGGCTCTCGACAGGGCGGAGCCCGGCCCGGCTCCGCTGGGCTCCGCCGGAGGTCGTAACTCCCTGATTATACCCCCATTTCCATAACACCGACTCTCCGAATGGTGGTCGGCAAGCCACTCCCAGCCAATTCCCTCCACGAAACGGCTTGCTTCGGGCCTCTGCCGTATTACAATTCAACCATCCAGTAGTTGCAGGTTCGGCAAAGGGTAATCGGCGCAGAATAAGAAGTTGGGCAAGAAGATAAGACTATGAAGACATTCTTTGCCATAGCAGCGTTGTTGTCGTTCCTACTGGGACTGTATTCCATGTGGACGTCGGTGTCCGGTAGTGCTCACAATCATTATCAAACGCGTTATCTCCTGCTCACCGACAACCGGTGGCAAGGCGTTTCTCCGGCATGGTGGGAACTCACGCAGGCTGACGTATCGGCTCAACCTGAAAAGTTTGGGCGGGCGTATCGCGAAGCCGTTCTTGACGCTCACAAGCTGGGATGTCTCAACGGCAAACTGCAAAGACTGTGTTTGATAACCGCCGCCGCCATGTTCGTCACCAGTTGCGCGGGATGGTGGGCGGCTCGAAGAACAAAGACACCGAGAAAAGAATTGTCCAACAACGGCGCCGACTCTATTCGGTGAACCCGCGGCGGGTTCACCTCAAGGGTCACACCGGACGTTCGACGATCGGAGAGGAAAGGATTTCCTTAGCCGGCGGAGTAGTGTATTGTCGGAGCCTGCAAATGTTCTTTCTCCGAAAGGAAATCGATGTCCATCCAACGAATTATTTTCATGCTTTGCGGCCTGTGTCAATTCGCCCATGCCCAGACTCTCACTCTCCCGCTCGAGCAACGCCCCGAATGGCTTCGACGCGATGGGATCGTGATGGCCGGCAGTTGGGAGGCCCTGCCCTTTCGTTTGTACCAGAACGGTAAAATCCGCGAAATGACCCCGGAAGAGCAGGCCGGCTATCTCCGTGAACACAGCCCTGAAATGATCGCCCAACTAAAAGATCTCGGGGTGAACTTCGTGATGATGCACGCTTACAAGGGGGCGGGACTTGAAACCGAGCGTCAGAGCATGGCCGACGCCGCGCGCTTCGCCCGTTTATGTCACGAGGCCGGTCTACGCGTCGGAGTTTACAATTACAGCGGGGCCTTCCTGTGGCAAGTCTTTTTCAAGGAGACGCCCGAAGCCCGCGATTGGATCATCCTCGACGAAGAAGGCCAGCCCATTCCCTACAGCCCCTCGAAAACGCGCTATTACTGGAATCGCAATCATCCCGACGCCCAAGCCTTCTATAAACAGATGATCCATTTCGCCGTGAATGAGATCCAGGCCGATTTGCTGCATTTCGATAATTATCTTATCGGCCCCGGATACGACGCTTTCTCCGTCCGACACTTTCGCGAGCACCTGCGCAAACACTTTTCAACCGAACAACTCACGCGGTTGGGTATCGTTGATCCGGATACCATAACTCCCCCGAAAAAAGATGATCCCAACACCGGTTTGCAATACGTCTGGCGCGATTACTGCTGCCAGGCACTGGCCGACTCCTATCACGACATGGGCCGCTACGCTCGTTCGCTCCGTCCCGATATCTTATTGGAATGTAATCCCGGCGGGGTCAACAAATGGACCGTCCCCCCTATCGACCACGCCCGGATCCTGACCGGCGGCGAAGCTTTCTGGCATGAAGGCCGCGAACCGCTCTACTCGACGGACGAATTCCGCACCCGCATCCGCAACTTCAAGGTCGCCCGGTTGATGAACAACATCCTTTTCACCTACACGACCGGCCCGCTGGCCATGGCCGAATCGATGGCCTTCAATCTGGATTTCTGCGGCTGCATCTGCTGGTTCCAATTCGGGGAAATCCGCTCCCGTCCCGGAGAAGATAATCCGGTTTCCGAGAAACTGGCCCCCTTTATCCGATTCTTCCACGAGCGTCGCGAGCTGTTCCGCGACGCCGAGGTCGTCGCCGACGCCGCCATCCTTCGCAGCTTCCCTTCCCAGGTCTTCGCCGATCCGCGATGGGCCGAGCTAACCTACCGCGGTGAACAAGCCCTTATCGAAAGCTGTATTCCGTTTCAGATCGTATACGATCAACATCTGGCCGATCTCAAACGCTATAAAGTACTGGTCTTGGCCGGTTGCGTGGCCATGTCCGACCAACAGGTGGAGCAGGTCCGCCGATTCGTGACAAACGGCGGCCGGTTGTGCATCATCGGGCCTGCGGCCACCCATGACGAATGGATGTTTACTCGTGAACAATCCGCATTAACCGACCTGCCGGCCGCGCAGGCTGTCCGTATCGACGAAGAACAAGATGCTGGCGAGGCCATCCGCCGGGCTTGCGCGGATCGCCGGTCGTTGTCCATTGAGCCACCCCCCGGCTTGTGCCTGGAATTCACCCGCCAGCCAAACCGCCTGCTGGTACACCTAGTCAACTACCGCGTGGAACAGCCGGCGGAACAGATAAAACTACGGATACACCTTCCCAAGGGAACGCAAATCTCCAGCGCCAACCTGGCCGGGCCGGGCCGCGGCCGCGATCTCGATCTGGCCTATACTGTCAGCGATGATACGGCGACCATCACTGTTCCCAAAGTGGAGTTATACGATATCGCCGTCGTCGCCTTCTCAACCGAAGGCAAACCTACGCCCTGATCGCTCAGGCCCACCGATACCTTTTTGACGCCAATCCCAAAATGTTTGGCGTTCGCGGACGGCATCGTACTCAAATCCTCCGGAAGATTGCGTCACCTGTTCAGCGTCCCGCTTCCGCGATGTTGTTAAGCTTATAAATCTCATCGATCCGCTCGTCGGGGTCGATCATGATCCGGCAGCGGCTTAGGGCCCGAGCGGCCGCGCCGCGAAAAACAATTTCACGCCGAACCGGTTCGAGATGGGTGATTTCCGGCAAGCCGTCCACCCGTATCCGCCCGAGAGCGTCCCATTGCTCGCTCTTAGGTATTTCAAGAACAACGTCGAACGTCCCGGCGGCGGCCGCGCCGATATTGTGCAGGGTCACATGCACATCGTCCCCATCAAAACGAATATCCCTAGGATGAACCGCCAAATCCGGCCGTCGGGCCGGGACATCCAGCTTCTCCAACAGCCGCACATCCACCATCCACGTCCGTCGTGAAGGAACATCCACATAAAGAGGCGTCCCGCGACATGGATAGGTAAGGGAGCGCCCCTCTTCCCAGAGGATCGGTCGTAACCGCTCGCCGTCGGTTTCCCCACAGGTCAACCGGTACTTGCCGGGCACCAGCCGCCAGGGACGGAAACCGATACGTGTCGGACCATCGTTGAAATTGTATATCAACAGGCGCAGACGCTCCGGCGAGCTACAGCCAACCACGGCCGCATAATTCATGTCCGGCGAGTCCCACGTAACCGCCATCGTCGGAATCAGGCCATCATCCAGCACATTGAGGACGCCGCCGGTGTATCCCCCGTAAATGGCGAAATCGCCGGGAATGTCCGAGCGATCCGTCTGCATCACCTCAACGGTTTTCTCCGACCAGTTGACCCGCAAGGAAGCAACCGCGTTTTCAAAAGTCTTCGCGTACCGATTCAGATCCTGATCCACCTGAAAACGCAACGAATCGGACAGACCATACGTATCGTACACCGAGGAACCGGTCAGCCAACGATAAAGGGTGGATATCGTACCGGTAGCCTGCTGGGTACAGTCCGCGCGGAGATTACGAATATCATCACGGGGAAGGCTGGTATCCAGTTCCTGCGGTCCGGCCAGCATGGCGGCCATCTCCATCATCCGATCAATGGGTTCAAGATACTTGTGGTCGCCGCTGAAATAGTAAGCCCCCAGCAAGGCGGAGTGATATTTATTGAGGCATTTACCGAGTTTGTTCATCATGGATCCATAGTAATGGGCGTCCGGATTCAGCCAATGCAGACCGTCCGGCGGATCGATGCCACCACTGGGCCAGAACATCGAAAACGGCATATAGCCCGCCGGTTTGGTACCGATTTCCGCCATGGCGATATCACGTAGATTATCCGCCCAGCGGAGATAAATATCCCGCGCCTCCGGGATACCATACCAGGCCAGCCAGATAAAATGCCGCATGGCCCGGCAACTGAAGATGCTCTGGTTGGCCGCCCACGGTTTCAGGTTCGCCTCGGTCGCGCTGAACTCGTTGCTCTTGAACTGCAGGCCCCCGCGTTCGTTGACCCCCATCGCCACTTCATACAGCACTTTGGCCGTTTTGAGATTGCGTTCGACATATTCCGGATCGCCGTAACGCAGCAGCAACATCAGCGGGTGCGTATCCGCCCCCGGCTCGACGGCGTGTTCAATATCCCCCATTCCCGGTGAATAACCCTGCTCTTTCAACACATGCTTCCAAACGCCGTCGGCGAGTTTCTGCACGCCGGCGAGCGCCGTTTCGCCCGCGCTGGTAATGCACACATACATGCCCCACGAGCGCATCAACTCCACATCATCGCCCCAGCCGCCGCCAAGCTGACCATCCGGCTGCTGGCGTTCGGTAAACCACCAGTCCATGATCTTGTGTGCACGGACCAGCCCTTCCTGCAGGTGACGCGCCCAGGCCGGACCCTCCGCGTCGGCCCGGATCAACTCTTTACCCCAGGGAATCTGTTCACCGGTCAATTGGGCGATACCCTCGTGATCAGGCCAAAGTTTTTTTAACGATACGAAGATATCCATCGCTTCCTGCTTCTGCCGATCCAGATGTTGTTCCTGACCCCAGGCCAGATGATAACGGCCGCGGAAAAGCAGGTTTTTATAATAGAAGGGATTATGTTCAGCCCCCACGGCATGGACGCGCTCGCAATGATACTTGTCCCTGCTGGTCAGCGTGACCTTGCCGGCCCAGTCGGTCAGGAGAGCGTAGGCCGCCGCGACCGGGTCATTCCGACTGTTGTTGGCCACCTCCCGAGCCAAACGTGCGACCTTTTCATAATCTTCCTCGCCGTTGACATAGGCCGGATCACCCAGCACATAAGCCAGGGCAACCACGCTTTCCAGACTGGTCGGTTGGATCGCGGCCAGTTGCGTATAAGCCTTCTCGTATTCTCGTTGGTTATAAGCGTCGATCCCGCTCTTGATCGCGGCACTGAGTTGCTTTTTACCTTCATACGTCAACCGCCGATCCCGCCAGCGGTAACCGATATCCAACACCCCCGCATCCTTGATATACGTCGGCCCGTCAGGCGCGGGCTTGGTTCGTTCATAAACCTTCACATTATCCACGTACATACCCATCCAGGTCACGATACTGACGTGCTCGAAACCCGGCCCACCGATCACGTCCGGATCGTCGACCTCCAGCAACTTGGTTCCATTGATGGCATAGCTGATACGTCTGCCTTCCTTCGCGGCCACGCACGAATAGGTCTTACCGTACTCGATGAGGAAAGGCGGATGTTTATCGAGTTGGCGGACCCCCTTGACTTTAATAGGGCTGGACAACTGGTTCACCTGATTGTTCCAGGCCCCAAATTGCAACAGATAACCGAACCCCACGAAGGGATTGCCCCCCAAGCCGCAGGCAATGTCGCACGCGGGCTTGTCGGGATCGACCTGAGCCTCGAATTCAAGACGCACGTCGTTGGCAAAACCGCGTGCGATCATGGCATGCACCGGATTGGGTTGTTCGCGGGAATAAATATACAGACGGCCGTCGGCAATCCGGCCGTGCCCCTGGATCATGTCCCAATTGCCGCCGAGTTCCTGCCGCTCGAAGGTGTCCTCGAATACCAGTCGCCAGTCCCGATCATCGGCCTTCGCCAAGCCAACGAACAGCAAGGACGAAAACAGAGCCGCGAAAGAACCCACCCATGGATATCCGTTATTCATGGCTATTCTCCAACATTATTCATCCAAGGCTGACGGAAACAACAACCCTTGCTCTTGAAACGCACCTCGATCAGCCGTCAGGCTGGCGTGGATAATAGCGGATGAACCAGTAGGTCTCCAGTCCACGAACGATGACGTGACACACTTGAAAGCGCGGCCCATAAAGGTATGGTTATGGCGTCGCTCGGCGGCGGTCGTGGGTCGGCCGGAAAAAGAAGCGACGACGTTATATTGAAAACGAATGGAAGTTCACCATGAAAGCTAATAATCATCAACGACGCGAACTGACCTTAAGGGACCGGCTCTCTCGATTGACCTATACCCAGGCCTGCAAGCTCCTCGGCCCCGAGGGAAACCAGTTACTTCGCCAGGGCGGCCGATACGATGCGATCGACCTTGACGAGCAGGTTTACCTTGACGGAGAGGTGTTCCGGTTACGCTTGCACGATGCGGTGGTCAACATCGTGTCCATGGCCGAGGCGTATCAGCATCTGCAATTGAGTTGTTCGCAATGCCGGACGGCCTGCGTACACATGGGGGCGGCATTGTCGCTCATTCTGGAGGAAAAAATGGCCTTGGGTTTGGCCGCGCCGCCTCCGGAACGAATACCCGTGGAGAGTCTCGGCGAGGATGAACTTATCCGCTGTTCCGTGGCGGAACGTCAGGAGCGGGCCCGCAAGGAACGAATGAAGATTCAATCCACGAATCCGCGGGTCTTATGGACGGATTACCTCGTGACCAACACCGAGTCGGGAAAAACCTATCGGGTGGCCTTGCGCGGCTGGGAACCGGGACAATCCTACTGCTCGTGTCCGGACTTCCGCAAGAATACACTCGGAATCTGCAAGCACATTCTTCGCGTTCAACACATCATGCGCCGCAAATTCTCCACGGCAACGAAAAAACAGCCTTACCGACAAAAGGAAATCGCCGTTTACCTGCGTTACGGACAGAATCTTGAATTACGGCTTTTGCTGCCGGATCGCCTGGAGGACTCATGCAGGAAAATAGTCAGCCCACTGGCCGATAAGCTGATTCAGGACGTGCATGATCTGATGAAACGAATCAATACGCTGGTCGCCCTCGGGCACGAGGTAACTATCTACCCCGACGCCGAGGAGTATATCAACCGGCGGCTGTTTCAGGACCGCATGG
>CAZXSA010000045.1:0-5684 GCA_964642815.1 uncultured Planctomycetales bacterium
AGTACCTCGGCCTGTGGTACGAGATCGCTCGTTATCCGAACAACTTTCAGGACCAGTGTTTCGGCGGGGTGACGGCCGAATATGGCCTCCGCGACGACGGGCGGATTACCGTGCTCAACAAATGCCGCGAGGGCTCGCTCGACGGGCCGGAAGACAGCACCGAGGGCGTGGCCCGCGTGGTCAACAAGGAGACCAACGCCGAGCTGAAAGTCCGGTTCTTCCTCTTCTTCGAGGGCGATTACTTCATCATCGATCTCGACGAGGATTACCAATGGGCCGTGGTCGGCGAACCGTCCCGTCGTTTCCTGTGGATCCTCAGTCGTACCCCGACGCTGGATCAAGAGGTCTATGACGGCATCCTTTCCCGGCTGGAGGAAAAGGATTATGATCCGGCCGGTCTGGTCCTGACCCCTCAGCCGCCGGGATCGTAAACCGATAACCTTGACCATTCGCGGCGTATTTGTTTCTTCATGGCAGGACCAAAGCTGTCGGGAGGGATCCTGCTATGTTGATCCAATCGATGATGATCGTGCTGTGTGGTGGCCTGTCGCTCGTCGCCCCGCCGGCCGTGCCCGTACGTCTCGGAGTGGACGACGGAGGTTCTTATCATTATACCGTGGCAAAGAAGAATCCGTGGGAATGCCCCGCTTATTTCAAGGCCCTCGATGAGCTGGGCGTGCGTTTTCTATCCATGCATTTCTGGCCGGTGACAAACGCCGGCGAGGACAACTCGAAACTGACTCGGCAACGCGTGGAAGCCATCGACCAGGCCATGCGCGAACACGGCCTGCAATACACGTTGAACGTGGAATATCCCAATTTTGTGTCCAGCCTGGAGATTACTCCGGGTGTCAACGAGTTCGAGCATCCCGGCGGCATTCATCGCTGGGATCTGCGCATGGAATGGCTGAGCCCCGTCCTGCCGCCCGCGCGACCCGCGCCGTCGGCCTTGACGGCGATCACCTACGACGAATGCGAACACATGCTGCTATCCAACAATAAATTCTCCAACCATCCGAAGGCCACCTTCGATCGGCCGTTTCTGGTCAATACGCACGGGCTGCCGTTGACGACGGCCTATGACCGACTTGTCGAGGAGGCCAAACGTCTGCGCATCGAACATTATGAAAACCGCGTTCCCTTACAGACCGAGCAGGTCTGGCCCGATCTGTTCCACATCTTCGCCCGCGCCGGCTGGACGATTACGCCGAAGCTGCTCAAGGAAAGCATCAGTTCGGTCGTTTTATCCATTGCGCTCGGCGCCGCGGTGCAATACGAGAGCGCGGGCGCGCATTTCTGGGCCTCGCCGGATCTCTGGAACCGGGGCGGGTATCCCGGGCATTCGCCGCGGGCCTTGCGCTCTGCTCTGCTGATGGCCTACTGGCTCGGCGCCGAAACGATCTATGTTGAAAACCTTGACTTTCATGAATGGTCCCCACGCCATCCCCAAGCCGACCCCAAAGGCTCTCTGTTGGTCTGGTCCAACGCCGAGGAATATCAGCTCACCGTCCACGGGCGCGTCGTTCGCGAATTCTACAAGGATTATGTTCCGAAAAATCCACGCATGATTGACTGGCGGGATTACGATCCGCGGGTGGCCATCATTCGCCTGCCGGACGGCGGGTGGGGTCAATACTCCGCCGGGCCCAATCACGGGGAAGTTGAGTCCCGCAACCGCCTGCTCGGAAATCGGGAAATGCCGCTCGATGAACCCGCCTCCGAGTGGTTGCATATCTGGCCGATCCTGACGCACGGAGCAGCCCGCCCCGGGGCCATTTGCTCGAACAATCCCTTTATATATCCCAAAGGCATCGAGGAGTTTTTCACCCCGATCGACAGCGTGGCCGTCTTCGACCATAACGTCGAGGCCGCGCACCTGGCGAATGTCGATTGCCTGATCGTCTGCGGGCACGCCTTATCCGCGCCCACCTTCCGAGCTGTGCGCGACCGCGTGGCGGCCGGAGCCACCTGCATCATCGCCCGGCGATTGTACGAACAGCATACCTCAACCGTTCTGCCCGGCGACTGGCTGATTGTCGATGATTTCAAGGATCCTCGGATCGCCAACAAGCTTGCCCCATTCCTTGGCCCGCCGGATGTAGCCCGCTTCCGCTTTAAGACGAAGATAGTTGAATTCCATAAGGCCGCCGAGCCGGACAGCATCACCGTTCGGGTGATGGATCGGGAGTAGGCCGCTTTCGTTGTTGCTCATGCCGGGCTGCCGATAAAATGCGTTCGCGGATAATGGGCTTTCAACGTGGACGAATTCGCCTCCACCTTGCCACCGTTCCTTTAGCCCATTATCGTAGCACGACGCAACATGAAAAATGCGGATATATGCAACGGCGGAAAACGGTTACGGGAAATGAACCCATGACGAATCGTACGCGGCAGGAAACCCTGATTAAGCGCACCTTCCTCGATTACCAGCAGACCCGTGCGTTTCTGGAACATCCATTGATTCTCAATCGCGCCGAGGGGCTTTCCTATTGGGACATCGAGGGCAACCGTTACTTCGACGCCATCGGCGGTATCTTCGTGGCCGTCCTGGGCCATCGGCATCCGCGGGTCGTCGATGCGGTCCGCCGGCAAATGGAAAAGATCACCTTTGCCCCGCCGCTGCACGGCATCGCCGAGCAAACCCTTGATTTCATCGAAAAACTGGGAAATGTGACCCCCGGCACGTTGAAGTACATCAAACCTTACAGCGGCGGATCGGAATCCACCGAGTCGGCCATCAAGTTCGCCCGTCAGTACTTTCGCCAGACAGGCCGCCCCGGCAAGTATAAGGTGCTCAGCTTCTACAAGGGGTATCACGGCGCCACCTTCGGAGCCATGTCCGCCAGCGGGACGGGTAAACGAAAATCGAAGTTCGAGCCGCAAATGGCCGGCTTTCTCAAGGTCTTCAACCCGCTCGACCTGCGCGATCACTTTGATACGTGGGAACAGGCCAACCGCTTTGCCGCCCGGATGGTCGATGAGGTGATCGCGGCCGAGGATCCGGAAACCGTGGCCGCGGTCATGATCGAGCCGATCTCGAACACCGGCGGGATCGCCACGCCGACCGAGGAATTCCACCGATCGTTGCGTGACATCTGCGATAAGCACGATGTCTTGCTGATTTACGACGAGATTATTACCGGTTATGGACGTACCGGCAGCATGTTCGCCGCTCAGAGTTTCGGGGTCACTCCGGACATTCTCTGTGCCGGCAAGGGTTTGGGTAGCGGGGTGATTCCGCTCGGGGCGATGATCGCCCGCGAGGATATGGCCGACGCTTTCTGGGGTCCGCCGGAAACCCAGGTGCAATTCGCTCACGGTCACACCTTCGCGGGCAATCCGTTGGCTTGTGCGGCCGGCAGCGCGGTTCTCGATGAAATAGTGGAAAAGAATCTCTGCGCCAAAGCCGCGGACTTGGGCAGGTACATTGCCGAAAAGCTGAAAGGCCTGAAAAAGTACGGGGTGGTCCGCGAGGTCCGCGGCCGGGGTGTGTTGCTTGGTGTCGAACTGGTCGAGGATGCGACCACCAATCGTCCGTTCCCGGAGGATCGTAAACTGGGAACGGCCTTGAAGAAGACCGCCCTGGAAAACCGAATCATCCTGCGGATCGATCCTGACTGGTTCGCCGTCTGTCCGGCCTTGATCGCCGAAAAATCGGATATCGACGAGATGTGTGACCTGATCGAGAAAAGCTTGAAACAGGCGTTGGATATCGTGACCCGGAAAAGATAGGATCCGCATTTTGGAAGTGCATCATGTCGGAACTCAAAGGATCAATAGCGGTCATCAGCGGGGGGCTGGGCGATATCGGCCGGGCGATCGCGCTGGAGCTGGCCCGCCGCGGCGCGGATGTCGCGGTCTGTGATCTGCACGATGAGGGACGGGCCGATCCGCTCGCTCGTGAAATCGAGGCTTACGGACGGCGCTTCCGGTGCGATCTGCTCGATGTGTCCGAGGCCGACGCCGTGTACGAATGGATTCGGCTGGTCGAGGAGGATTTAGGGCTGCCCGATCTGATTATTCCCAATGCGGGGATCACGCTGCTGCGTCCTTTGCTCGAACTGAAACCGGACGAACTCGATCGCCTGTTAAAGGTCAACTTGTTCGGCGCGTTTCACTTGGCCCAGGCCGGCGCCCGCCGTCTGGTGGAGAAAAAACGCACCGGGCGAATCGTATTCACCGGCAGTTGGGCGGCGCATGCCCCGCATTCATCGGTGCCGGCCTACTGTGTGACCAAGGCCGCGTTGCGTATGTTCGGCCGCTGCCTGGCCTTGGAACTGGCCCCGCGCGGCATCCTGGTTAACGAAGTCGCCCCTGGCTGGGTCGATGCCGGCGTGGCCCGCGATCATTGGCGGCAGGATCCCACTCTGCGCGAACGGTCGAACAAGTTAATCCCCGTCGGCGAGCATGTGGAAACCCTCGAGGTGGCCGTCCACGTGGCCAACCTGTGCGACCCGCGCCTCCGGGCCACCACCGGCGGCTACCTCCTCTGCGACGGAGCCATGTCCCAGGTCAACCCGACGTGGAGCGGGTTTCAGGATAAGAGGGAATGATTATGGCCAACCGTCCATTGGGGTGTGTCTGCGAACCCGCATTCGGCGGTCTGATCGGGCTGGCCCGGCGGGACATTACGCCGCCGGTGGGGATTTATGCGCGGAACTGGGGGGCGGCCGGTCATGACGTGGCCGAGGGAATCCATCGGCCGCTGACGGCTACCGTGCTGACGATTCAGGACAAGCCGGATGGCCGACCTTGTGTACTGGTAACCCTCGATCTGGGCTGGTATCGCTGTCGAGAAGATGAATGGGCGATTCGCGGGCCGCTGGTTGAGGAACTGAAGCTCGACGCTGCTCGGGTCATGGTCGCCCTGGCCCATACCCATTCCGGACCGGCCCGGGCCCCCGGCCAGGAACCCGGCGCGGATTTGTTCCCGCCTTACATCCGGCAGGTCGGCCAACAGCTCAAGGAAGCGGTCGAGGAGGCCCTGTGTTCCGCTCGTCCGGCCGTATTGACATGGGCGACAGGCCGCTGCGATCTGGCCCGCAACCGCGATCTTCCTGATCCTCAATCCGACCGCTACGTTTGCGGATTCAATCCCAACGCCTCCGCCGACGATACCTTGTTGGTTGGTAGAGTCACCGATGAAAACGGCACGATTCTGGCCGTCCTGGCCAACTATGCCTGCCATCCCACTACCCTGGCCTGGTTGAATCGGCTGATTTCACCCGACTATATCGGCGCCCTTCGCGAAACGGTGGAGGGCCATATCGAAGGGGCCATGTTGCTGTTCATGCAGGGTGCATCCGGTGAACTGGGACCGCGCGAGGGTTATGAGGCCGACCCGGAATTCGCCGACGCCCACGGCCGTCAACTGGGCTACGCCGTGCTGTCGACCATCGAAGGCATGTTGCCGCCCGCCACCGCGCTCGCCTACGACGGCGTGGTCGCCTCCGGCGCGCCTTTGGCCACCTGGAAGCGTGTTCCGCATAAGCCCGCTACAAAACTGGCGGCCGTCCGAACCGAGATTGACTTTCCGGTCAACGAGCCCTGCTTACCGAAAACCGAGCAACTGATCCGCGGTCTCGAGCAAACCCAGGACCGCCTCCAGCGCGAATTGCTCAATCGCAAGCTGGGTATTCGCAAGCATATCGGCGAGGGATCGAGCGTCACCGTGCCTTTGTATT
>CAZXSA010000045.1:5784-24490 GCA_964642815.1 uncultured Planctomycetales bacterium
CCTCATGGATATCCAAATCGTTGCCCATTCCCGTTGCGTGTGCGGCGAGGGGCCGTTGTGGCATCCCGAACATCATTGCCTCTATTGGGTGGATATTGACCTTGGCCGGCTGCTCCGTTACGACCCGCGAACCGGCGAGCATCGGATCGTGCATCAAGGCCGCCCCGTCGGCGGCTTTACGATCCAGACCGACGGCTCGCTGCTTTTGTTTCGCGACCGTGGCCGAATAGAGGTCTGGGATGACGGACGAATCATTCGCACCCTCATCGAGGCGATCCCCGGGGAAGAAAACACCCGTTTCAACGATGTCGCTGCCGATCCGCAAGGCCGCGTGTTCTGCGGGACCATGGATGCTGACGGTGTCGGCCGGTTGTATCGACTCGATCCGGACGCCACCTATCGGATCCTGTTTGAAAACGTCGGCTGCTCGAACGGTATCGGCTTCAGCCCGGATCGGAAGCAGATGTATTTCGCCGAATCCCTTGCCCGGACGATCTGGGTTTTCGATTATGCCGAGACGACCGGAGAATTGAGCCGAAAGCGGGCCTTCGCCCGGACCACGGGCGATGAATGCCCCGATGGCTTGACGGTCGATGCCGCGGGCGATGTCTGGGCGGCCGTCTGGAACGGTGGATGCGTCGTGTGTTACGGCCCCGACGGCAAGTTGAAGGATCGAATACCTCTGCCTGCCCGCCAGATCACTTCGTTGATTTTCGGCGGCCAAGATTATGGCGACTTGTATATTACCTCCGCTGCTCGTAACCAGGGTGACGATGTCAATAACGCCGGGGATTTGTTTTGTGTAACGCCGAACCTTACCGGCCGACCGGAATTCCGTTCCCGCATCGGCCTGTGAAATACCCGCCCATGTGTTTATGATGAGGCGATATTTCCGACCCGCCTGCTGCGCAAACGAGGGATAATGTCCCATTCCTTGTAATACGCGGAGGCGGTTGATCCTTAGTCAGGCAACGGGAGCGATTCATGAAGGCCTTGGTCAAATTCGGCAATCAGGACGGCCAGGTGGAGATTCGTGAGGTACCCGTGCCCATGATCGGGCCGGACGATGTGCTTCTTGAGGTCAAGGCCGCGGGCATCTGCGGCTGGGATATCGAAATGTGGCGGCACCGCATGGCTAATCCCGTGACCGTGCCGGTGATCCAGGGGCATGAGTTCTGCGGGGTGGTTCGCGAAGTCGGCGCGAACGTGCATGATTTCTCCGAGGGCGAGTCGGTGGTCAGCGAGACGGCGGCGGTGATCTGTGGCCACTGCCCGCGATGCCGCTCCGGGAATTATCATCTCTGCCCGCAACGCAAGGGTTTCGGCTATGGCGTGGACGGGGCCTTTACCGATTATGTAAAAGTGCCGCGGCGCTGCCTGCATCGCATCCCAAAAGAGGTGAGCTTCGATCACGCCTGCCTGACCGAGCCGGTCTGCGTTGCTTATCAGGCACTGGTCGTTCTCTCACGCATCCAACCGGGCCGGCCGGTGCTCGTCATTGGCCCCGGCCCGATCGGTTTGTTTTGCGCCCAGATCGCCGGTATCAGCGGGGCCGCGCCGGTGATCGTGGTGGGCACCTCCCGAGACACGCTGCGATTATCAACCGCCCGGCAACTCGGCGTCGATTTGCTCCTTGAAGCCGACCGGGATGACCCGATGCAAATCATTCATGACCTGACCGCCGGAGAAGGAGTTCCTCTGGTAGTGGACGCGGCCGGCAATCGCCGCGCGCTGGCGCTGGCGATGCAGGCCGTCGCTCCGGGCGGGCAGATCACCAAGATTGGCTGGGGACCCGACCCTGTCGATTTCTCTCTCGACCCGTTACTGTCCAAGGCTGCCCGCCTGCAAGGATCCTTCAGCCATAACTGGACCACCTGGGAGGCCGTGCTGGCCATGATGGCCTGGAACCAGATACGGATTGAACTGATGATTACCCATCGGATCACCCTCGATGCCTGGCGGCAAACCTTCGAGGCCATCGAGGAGCTTCGGGGTATCAAAGCGGTTATCCATTTCAACAGATAGAGTTGTCATGTAATGTATGGAGAAGAGAATAATGAAGAGTCGAAGCCTTTGGATCATACTGATTTTGTCGAACGCCGTCTGGGCAGCCCCGCAGGGCATTACCATCGAGGAGCAGAAACTCACGGTCCAGACGAAAACGCTCACGGCGGTGTTCGACGGTCCGCGCCTGGTAAGCCTGCGTCCGGTGGAACAGTCGATCGATTTCGCCCACCCCGTGCCAGCCCAATTGGGCGTGGACGTGCAATTCCTCAACGGCGATTTCGTGGGCGTGGATAAGCACCAGACGACGGCCGTGCGAAAACTCTCCGAGCTGGCGGCGCTTATTGAAATAAAAGGTGATGAAACCCGCCGCTCGCTCCTGCTGGTGATCGATCCTGATAACGGAGACCTTCGCGTCACGCCCGACGGCCTGACCGATCGGCGGGCGTTGCGGACGGTGCGCTGGACCGTGCCCTTCCACCCGGAAGCGACTCTCTTTCTTCCGGTGGTCAACGGGCTGCAAGTGAATCCCAACGAGTCTCATCCAGGTACCGCGTTATGGGCCTGGCCGGTGGAATGGAATGCCCAACTGGCCATCGCCCGGCTGGGCGAATGGTCGATGATGATTCACGGCGAGGATACCTACGGCCAATTTAAGTGTTTGTACATGAGGCGGACAAAGGACCGAACCGAGTTAGGTTTCGAGTCGGTTCCGCCCGGACCGCTGTGGGACAATCGGACGGCCGGCGGGATCGAATGGCGGGTGAATGTGTATCGAGGCGACTGGCAAGTGCCGGCCACCCGTTACCGGCAGTGGATGGAAAAAGCCTACGATTTGCCCGCCCAACGCGCCCACCGGCCGGCGTGGGTGGATAAGATATCCCTGGCCGTCTGCTGGGCCGCGCCGAACGAACCGATGCTCGACGCCTTGGCCGCCGCTCATCCGCCGGAGCAGACCCTTATACACCTTTCCGACTGGCGGACCGACAAATACGATATCAACTACCCCGAGTACACCCCGCGCGAACAGACCCTGGCGTTCATGGCCAAGGCCCGGCAGATGGGCTTTCACGTGATGCCTCATTTCAATTACCTGGCCCTGTATTACCAACACCCTCTCTATCAGGAGATGCGTGATTTTCAATTCCGTTCGCTGGACCAGAACAAACCGCAAGGATGGCTCTGGCCGCCGGATACGTATGCGTATACGCGTATGGCTTACATGCACGCTGGTTTGGGTTACTGGCGACAAACCCTGCTAAGCAGAGTCGTCGAGGCCTGCGAGCGGGTGGGTACGGATGTCGCTTTTCTCGATCAGACGCTGTGTACGCATAATACGGATAATGGATTGGTGCAGGGTCTCACGACGGTGCAGGGACTTCGACAATTGCAGGAGGAGTTCGCCGCCGTCGTTCCCGGGCTGGTCCTGGTTGGCGAAGGTCTGAATGAAGTCAGTTTTCAGCGTCAAAGCTTTGCCCAGGCGCACATTTATCACGGGCACGGAAAACTGAATCCCAAACATGTCGAGGTTGCTCATCCGCTCAACGCTTTCCTGTGGGGGCGACACACGCGACTGATCGGATATCACCACCTGCGACCCAATGTCGATGAATATGATCTGGGCGTCGAAGTCTATGAACGCATGAACGCCTTGCCGACCATCGTGACCAATAACCCCAAGGACCTTCAGGAAATGACGCCCCTGACCAAGAGGATCTTCGACCGCGCAAAAAGCCTCGCGACGCGCCCGGCTGAAACACCATGAACCCTAAGTTTTACCACCGACTTCACGGAGCACACGGAGGTAATATGAATGCATCCTAAAACGGGTGTGGCACAGGCGTCTCGCCTGTGCGCGTCGGTTGCAGGAGGCCGACGTAACGGCGTTTTCGTACGCACTCTTAAAGCGGGAACAAATCCATCCGTGCTGACCTCGTGCCAACAGCAGGCCCTTCGCCGTCGGCTGCTCGCCTGGTATGACCGGAACAAACGCGATCTGCCCTGGCGGCGGTGCGGGTCGGATGCGTACGCGCAAATGGTGGCCGAGTTCATGCTGCAGCAGACACAGGTGGCGACGGTAATCGACTATTACCGGCGGTGGATGCGGCGGTTTCCGACGGTGCGGCGCCTGGCCGCCGCCGATTTGAACGAAGTGCTAGCCTGCTGGGCGGGGCTGGGATATTACCGTCGGGCCCGAAACCTGCACGAAGCCGCCCGGCGCATCATGCGCGACCACGGCGGGCAATTGCCGGTTGACATTGCGGCTTTAATGCGTCTGCCGGGGATCGGGCGGTATACGGCCGGGGCGATTGCGTCGATCGCCAGCGACGTGCGCGCGCCGGTGGTGGACGGAAACGTCACGCGGGTGTTGATGCGTCTGCTCGGTCGGAAGACGAAAACACACAGCCCGGCATTAAACAGGAGTTTATGGACAGCCGCCGAACAATTGTTACCCGCGCGGCGTTGCGGCGATTTCAATCAGGCGTTGATGGAACTGGGGGCGACGCTCTGCACACCGCGTACGCCTGCCTGTATGCGATGCCCGTTGCATGTCGACTGCGTTGCATTTCGCGAGGGACTGACCGACAAGATACCGGCGGCGAAATCGCGAACGACGGTACGGCCGATGTCTATGGTGGTGGCCGCCGTGCGTTGCGGAGAACATTGGCTTTTCGTGCGACGGCCACACCGGGGTTTGTGGGCGGGTCTTTGGGAATTGCCGACCGAACCGGTGAATGACGGCGAACAGCCGGACGCCGCGCGCAAGCGGCTGCGCAAGCGTTTACCCACTGGTTGCCGACTGGCCGGCGAAGTCACGAAGCAGGTCACCCGGTTATTGAGCCATCGCAAGATCACTTTTCATATCTACCGGGGAACGGCCGGCAACCTGCGCGGCGGCGCAGACACCATGCGTTGGGTGCAAGCGACACAATGGCCGAAACTGGGCGTCAGCCGGGCCTGTGCGGCGATTATCGAGGCGTTGAACGAAGGATAATGAGCGTGTCCTCGTTGTATGTGTTTAGCGACCATGCACAACCCCGCTGGCATGGTCCATCAGAACCTCAAGCGGAAGCGCGGGGTCGAAGCGAGGGAGGTTTTCGGCTTTCGTTGAGACACACGCCACCGGCCCACTCGCTGCCGCTCGGGGTTCCGATTGCATGGTCGTTAAACACCTACTCCTCGTCCGCTATTCCGTTCGCGCCAGCACGGCCAGCATGTCCTTATGGATCATCGAATTGGCCGCAAGGATATTTCGACTGAACAGGCCGATGGGTTGCCCGGCCGCGTCGGTGACGATTCCCCCGGCTTCCTCGATCACCAGCATTCCGGCGGCGTAATCCCAGGGACCGAGGGTCAGCTCCCAGAATCCATCGTAACGACCGGCGGCCACGTAGCAGAGATCAAGAGCGGCCGATCCGTCGCGCCGGATACAGTGGATGGGCACATCGAAAAACGCCTCGATCTGCCGCAGCGTGCGGCGCATCGGCTCGCCACGCTCGTAGTAAAAACCGGTGCCGAGCAGTGCTTGCCGCAGGCTGGCCGTCGCGCTGACCCGGATAGGCCGCTCGTTCAGGAACGCCCCAGCGCCGCGCTCGGCCTGAAACAGTTCCTTACGCATCGGGTCGTAGATCACGGCCAGGACCGGCCGGCCCCCGTGCCACAGGGCGATCGAGACGGCGAACATCGGGTAGCGATGGGCGTAATTCGTGGTCCCGTCGAGCGGGTCCACGACCCAGAGGTATTCGGATTCCGGCGGAACGGTGTCTTGCTCCTCGGCCAGGATGGCATGTTGCGGAAAGTCCTCGCGGATCAATGATAGGATCAATTCCTCCGAGCGCCGGTCGGCCTCGGTAACCAGGTTGTACGACGCTCCCTTGGTCTCAATGGTCCGGGGGTGCTCGAATAGATCCACCAGTAGCTGACCTGCCCGTCGAGCGGCCTCGATAGCCACCTCTTTCTCTCGCTCAAGCATGACATATCCTTTACATGCGGCGTGATCGGATTTCATGAAACAATCGCCATTATACACGTCCAACCGCAGGAGCAAACGAAATCGCGGGTGGTATGGGCGAGCCCGTGTCACGCCGTTGCGGGGTATGTGTTTAGCGACACACAAAACCCGCTGGCTTGACCCATCAGAACCCCAAGCGGGAGCGCGGGGTCGAAGCTGTGTAACGCTATGAGTACCGGCAACAATTTACGATGTGGAAGGGGCATGCCTGATAGGAATGAGTCACTCGTCACCGGCCCCTCACTCCCGTTCGGGGTTCCGATTGCAGGGGTCGCTAAACACGTACACGTCTTCAGACGTGGGGAACGCGATGATCGGGACGAACGGTGTTATCGACCCTGCTGCGCTATTGCATCCGCGCCGCAAGTCGCGTATCGTGCCGCCGGTAGCAATTCTTTTTGGAGGTTCAGTTATGTCTGAACAACCGTTCGATCCGTCGTCCGTTTCTCCGCCTTCGGTCCCGCCAACGCAGGCCGGCCCGTTGCCAACCGCAACCCCACAGTCCACCTGGCCGACGGCCATCGGGGTGATCGCCATCGTTTTCGGGGCGGGGGGGATTCTTGCCGCAGTCTTTGGAATTCTCTGGATGGTGGTCATTCTTCCCAAGCTTTTAGAGTCAGGCCCCCAGGAGCAGGCGGCCATGCTCGAGGTTTCTCGGGAACATTTCGGCTTGTTGGTTACGCAGAACCTGGTTGGCCTTGTTCTGGCGGCCATACTGCTTACGGGCGGTATCGGGCTGGCCAAACGTTGTATTTGGGGCGTGAAGACTTGCCGTGTCTGGGCAATGCTTAAAATTGTTCTCGTACTATTCGGTGTCGGTTTAGGTTATGTCATACAGCAGAAGGTTTTTGAAGCCATGAGCCCACAGGCGTCAGGCGGGACGAATCCGGCTTTCAATGCGGGATATTCTGTGGGGTTTAAATTGGGCAGCGTTTGTTTTGGTCTGGTATGGGGTATTGCCTTGCCGGTCTTCATGCTGATCTGGTTCTCCCGGGCACGTATCAAGGCGGAAATAAACGGCTGGAAAGTTGATGCGGGAAACCCTTATCGGCAGGGCGTCAGGTAACGGCAGGATGTTGTCTCCATGCGCTGCAAGACATGCGATTACCGGTTGTGGAATCTGCCCTCGCGACGCTGCCCGGAATGCGGGACACCGTTCCTCCCGAGCGAGTTTGAGTTCACCCCGAACAGCGTACAGTTCCGCTGCCCGTATTGCGGCCAATCCTATTACGGCACTGGGCCACGCGGGCATATCGAGCCGGAGGAGTTCGACTGCATCTCCTGCGGCCGGCACATCCACATGGACGACATGATTATCTTCCCGACCGACGGCGTTCAGGAGGAGCAAACGCGGGTCGCGCATATCCCTTGGCTGGAGCGGCGCGAACAAGGATTCTGGCGGGGTTGGTTTTCCACCATCGGTATGGCCCTGACCTCCCCGATCAAGCTGATGCGCGAATTACCGCGCGAAACCTCCTCCGGCCAGGCCCTGTGGTTCGCGATAATCAATCTCTTCTTTATCGGTACTGTGTCGATTTTACCCGTCATGATGTTGCCTATGATAATCGCCCTCGGTTTTCGGGGAAGGGGTAGCAGCGCGCCGGTGTTTGTGGGCTTCGTCATCGTCGGGATCATATTCTTCGCGATTCTGCTGGTGGGTGTGTTTGCCTGGGTCTTGGCGGCGCATGCGCTTCTGGCCATAACCGGCCGGCGAGCCGGCGGGATCGAGTTGACCTTTCAGGCCATGAGCTACAGCTCGGGGGCCAATATCTTTTCGGCGATTCCGTTTCTGGGATGGTACTGCGGATGGATCTGGTGGCTGATCAGCGCCGTACTGATGGTCAAGGAGCGCCAGAAAATCGGCGGTGGCCGAGCCGCGTTCGCCGTACTGACCCCGCCCCTGACCATTTTGGGTGGTCTGATCGGCCTGTACATCTATTTCCTTTTCTCGGCTATTTCGGGTGGTGTTGGTTCCAATGCCGTTCGACATTCCACGGCAACGCAAGCCGTAACCAGAGGAATCATTTTTTACGCTAACCAGCATAATGGGTACGGTTCCGATCACGTCATTCAAATGATCGATAGTGGGTTCCAGTACGCCTCAAACATGGTCGTCGTATACGATACTTCGATGGCGGATATACCGGTGGCCGACACAACGCTTGATCAATATGCCTTGCTGGCGGACGAAGAACGCAGTACCGTGACTCAGGCGGCCGTTGATGCTTTGCCACCCAACATGGTGGCTCACCGGTTAGGGGATTTTGTCTTTACCTATCACGGCATTGATTTCAACAAACTCGCCGGCAACCAGCCCTCCAAGCTATGGATTGTCGTTCTCTGGCCGGAATCCTCCGTCAACCGCCCGCTCCGGCGGGCGGAACCGATCTGTGTAGGCCTGGCCGACGGAACCACGACCATGTTGCCCGCCAGTTCCTTTGATACGATGCTGGCCGCCCAGAACGCCGAGCGGGCGAAGCTGGGCCTGCCACCCCTGCCGCACCCGTCCAAGGTGACCCACGCCCAGCCGGCCGTTGCCGGGCAGAACGAGCCCGTAGATAAAGACTCTCAATCCGTAAACCAATAATGCACAATAAGTTATACACGGATTGGTGGAGTCGCCATCCCCGGTGATGGGTCGTGGGCGGGCGCATGAAAAAATGCGTCCTCAAGGACTCGAACCTTGAACCCGCTGGTTAAGAGCCAGCTGCTCTACCAATTGAGCTAAGGACGCAAAGCCATCGTCTCAGTTGTCCCTAAAGTTTACCCGCGACCCCGCCGTTTGGCAACCTCTCGATCAAGTTGCAAAATGGGGGGCGAGACAAAACGGAGGGATCGGAAGGGTGGGTTTCCTTTTTGAAGGCAGTGTCCAGTCGTCCACTTCAAGGCAATCGTTCGTTGGAACACAAGGCCAGGTTGAGACAGCGCTGGATGGTTTCGAGCAGTTCGCGTCGGCTGATCGGTTTGGTGGCGTAATCGTCGCAACCGGCTTGGAGGCATTTTTCACGATCCTTGGGCATGGCGTGGGCGGTCAGGGCGATAATCGGTCCCTGATACCCCAGCCGGCGCAGCTCGGCGGTGGCTTGATAGCCGTCAAGAACCGGCATCTGCATGTCCATGAGAATCACGTCAAAGGGATGCCCCTGCTCGGCGGCGGTCCGAGTCGCCTCGATGGCGATGCGGCCGTTGTCGGCGATGGTGACTTCGGCGCCGGCTTTTTTCAGAATGAACGCGAGGAGCTTTTGATTGTCCGGGCCGTCCTCCGCCAGGAGGATTCGGGCGGACAAGATAATCGGTTCGTTCGCGTTTTCTTCCGCGTCCGAGCTCAGGTTACGCCGAGGGACTTCCGTTAGAGGGTGCTCGATCATCCGCGCGCCCGCGAGCGGGCCGGTGGCGATCGTGACCTGGAAAGTGCTGCCGTGGCCGAGGGCGCTTTGCACGGTGATGGTACCGCCGAGCATCTCGGCCAGGCGTTTGCTGATGGTCAAGCCCAGGCCCGATCCGCCGAATCGGCGGGTGGTGGAGGTGTCGGCCTGCGTGAAAGGTTGAAACAGTTGAGTCGCCTGCTCGGCGCTCAGGCCGATCCCCGTATCCACCACGTCAAACCGCAGAGCGGGGCCCTCGGCGGCATCCGCGCACAAACACATGCGCAATCGGACCTCGCCGACCTCGGTGAATTTGATGGCGTTACCGACCAAATTTAACAGAATCTGGCGCAGGCGGGTCGGATCCGTGAGGATTGTCTCCGGAATGGCCCCCTCGTATTCCAGTTTCAAGTCGAGACGCTTGGTGTCGGCCCGCACCCGCATCAGGGAGACAACCTCGGCGGCGATCTGACCGGGATGACAGTGGATTTTCTCGACGCGCAGTTTTCCGGCCTCGATCTTGGACAGGTCGAGGATGTCGTTAATGATTTGCAGCAGATGCTCGCCGTTGCGTTGGATGGTTTCGACGGCCTTGACCAGTTCGGGCGAGGTGTTCTCGCCCGTGGCATAATCCTGGAGCACTTCGGTAAAGCCCAGGATGGCGGTCATGGGGGTGCGGATTTCGTGGCTCATGTTGGCCAGAAATTCGCTCTTGGTGCGGTTGGCCTCCTCCGCCCGGAGCATCGTTTCCCGCAGGGCCGCGGAGCGACGTTCCACCTCTTCCTCAAGATGGAGCACGTAGCGGCGTTGCTCGCGGAAACGCTCCTCGCGTTCCTCGATCACGTCGGAGATCGATTTTTCAAGGGAGTCCTTGATCGTATCCTGCTCGTCGCGCAGTTGGCGAATCCGGGCGGTGAGCTCGCGGTTGCACTGGTGGGTACGCAAGAGCGCGCAGATCAGGCGGCCGCACGTTTCCAGAAGAATCCGTAGTCTTTCAAGCTCGGCGGCCGGCGGGGTCAGGCGGAGCAGGCCGCCCAGCACCTGCGTTTGATCGGCATCGACGATCCGCGTCCCGAAGGCGTACTC
The DNA here is from genome assembly GCA_964642815.1 of uncultured Planctomycetales bacterium. Lineage (GTDB taxonomy): Bacteria > Planctomycetota > Phycisphaerae > UBA1845 > PWPN01 > JAAYCU01. The sequence continues at coordinate 16,252 of CAZXSA010000045.1, forward strand.
CGCTCCCCATGCGAAACCCAGCAGAGCATCGTGGTTTTCCTTGTCCTCAAATCGGGCAGCCACATGCACGGCCAAGGCCTTGGCCTTGTCCAGGCTGATATCCTTTTCGTCGTGGACCGCGGTCAGATATCCGGCGGGGTCGGCGGCGAAGAGAAAGACCGGATCGTAATCGGCCAAGGCGCGCGCCAGCCCCATCAATCCGCCGGTTTGGTCGGCCGGACATTGCCGAGGCTCGAAAAGATCGTCAAGTTGGTTGATCAAGTCATCCATATCAGAGTTTGAACAATGATTCATATCGGGCTATTTCGCCATCCAGATCGGTTATCAATACCTTGAGATCCTCCTTGGTTAGCATCAAGGTCATGATGGTTTCCTTGGGGGGAGGCACTAAATTAATGCCGATCGAGGTAATCCCCTTAAAGCTGCAAATAAAATTAGCCACCTCTACGCATTGAACGATCGGCAAATGCTCACCGACGCATTTCTGCGAGGCATGGTGATATTGGATACTGCTCTGGACGGCGGGCGGGAATTTCCAGTTTTTACCCACCCACAGGCCGAGGGTTTCGTGGTCGAACCCCAGGTATTCCTGTTCCATCTCGTTCAACAGGCGGGTGCCGTCGAGCGCATGGACCATGATCTCGAACGAGGCGTGCAGATGCTGGTCCTCGAGAATAATGCCGAAATCGTGCAGCAGACCGGCCAGGTAGGCGTCCTCGAAATTGGGCATGCGTTTGCGGGCGGCGAGCATGCGCGCGCAAATCCCCACGGACACGAAATGTCGCCACAAGGCCTCGCGATCATAGCGCCCGACGGTGGATTGCTGCTTGAAGGCCTCGCTGACCAGGGCGGTGACGGCCAGATTGCGAATCTGGTTGAAGCCGAGGTAGCTGATGGCGTAGTGCAGGTTGGTGATTTTCGATTGCAGGGCGTAGGCGGATGAATTCACGGTACGCAGCACGCGGGCGCTGAGGGCGGCATCCGCCTCCACCACGTTTTTGAGTTCGGCGGCGCCGGCCTCCGGGTCGTTGGCCACCTGCATCACCCGCAGGGCCAGATGCGGCAACGTGGAGATTTCCGTGATCTGGGCCAGAACCTGGTTAAGCGGAATATGCTTCGGAATGGTCTTGCGGGCGAATTTCCCGCCGCTGACGGTACTGGTATCCAGTGCACATGTCCCGTTATTGGTCATGATGACGTTGTTACCGAAGGCCGCTCGCAAACCCGGCGGCAGGGAATGCTGTCCCTTACCGAAATCGACGGCCTCGATCCCCCCGATTTCAAGACTTTCGATCTTGTTTGGTTTTGTTTCCGTGGCTTCTCACGGCCACGTTGGTCCGACGATTTCCGACGGACCATCTCTATACCGGCCCGGGGATGGGGCGAAGACCCCATCCGTCAGTCATGCTTCGGCTATCGGGTCAAGGCAATTAACAAAGGAATTTATGTGCATCGAATCTTATTTAGCCCAAGGTTGATCCAGGCGGGTACGAGCCTGTTATGAGACCCAGGGGCCACCATCCGCAACATTAATGATTCAGGTTTTATTGTCCTTCGGGGGCTCGGCGTGAACCGCGAGAGAAGCGACGTCTTGTGCATGGTCCCATAAAGGGATTATCCTGTCACGCTCATGAATGCGGCGTGGGGCACCATGCGATGGAGAAGGTCTCATGCGTACGGCATGTTTCAGAGAGTCTGGGTTTGGGCTTGTGCTGCTTTTGACCGGATGTTCGGCGCTTTCGGAAAAGCCCGGGATATCGCCGGATCCGCGGGGGATTTTACGACGGGCCGCGGATCGGGTACTTCAGGGCGACCCGGGGGAGTGGGATTTTAATTGGGGCGGGGGCGTGCTGATGGCCGGCATGATGCAGGCCGGGATCGCCCTTGATGAACCTGCTTATGTTCATTATGTTCAAAAGTGGGCCGACTTCTGGCGGAGTCAATACCAGGCGGAGATGCTCAAGGATCCATACATCTATTGCGGATTCTGGGTGACCTCTTTCCCGCTCTACAAGCTTCACGAGCGCACGGGCGAACAACAATACCTGGAGATGGGCCGTTGGGTCATGGATTTCATGCTCGCCAAGGGCGGGCGCTATCGCGAGAACGGCTTGGGCGTTTACGCGTATTACGCGCCCCACAGAGAGCAGTTATGGCTTGATACGCTCTACATGGTCTGCCCGAGTTTGGCGGAGTACACCTCGTTGACCGGACAGCAGCGCTATGTCGAGGAAGCGGCCCAACAACTGATCGTACATGCCCGATACCTCCAGGACGAGCGGACCGGTTTGTTTTCTCACATGTACGATGCGCGGATTCAGGATCAGGCCCGCGTATTCTGGGGGCGGGGCAACGGCTGGGTGACCATGAGTTGCGTGGACGTGCTCCGGCGATTGGACCGAACATCGCCGCGGCATGAACAGGTTCGGACGATTTTCGCGAGGCAGATGCGCGGTCTGCTGGCCGTCCAGGACCAACGAAGCGGTTTGTGGCGTACCGTCTTGGATCGACCGGAGACGTACCTGGAAACGTCGGCCAGCGCGATGTTTCTTTATGGTTTACGCGAGGGAATACGCCTGGGGTTGCTTGAAGATCAACATATCCATGCCCTGCGGAAAGCCTGGACCGCCCTCGCCGAGCAGGTCGATGCGAACGGTGTTGTCGAGGGGGTTTCCGACGCTACTCCGGCCTTGAAGACCTGGGAGGAATACGCGGCCATTCCCCTGGCGGAAAGGCCCTGGGGAACGGGGGCGTTTCTGCTGGCGGCCGGCGTTCTGGTTTCACCATGAGGAAATAATGATGCATTTGAAACGAGTACTTGGAGTGTCGAGCCTTGTGATCGCGGCCGTCACGAATGCCTGCGCCGCCCATGTCGTTCCCACGCAACCGCGTTGCGAGTATGCGGAAAACCCCGTGGGGATCGACGTGTCGCGCCCGCGACTGGGTTGGGTGCTGGAGAGCGATCGGCGGGGAGAGCGGCAGACGGCCTATCAGATTTTGGCGGCCGGCAGTCTGGAGAAGTTGAACGCCGGGCAGGCGGATTTGTGGGACAGCGGCCAGGTCGTTTCGGATGAATCGGTGCATGTGGAGTACGCGGGGCCGCCATTGCGTAGTGGGCAACGGGTCTGGTGGAAAGTACGGGCGTGGGACCGCGACGGACAACCCTCGCCTTACAGCGCGCCGGCCTGGTGGGAAATGGGTTTGCTGGATTCGCGGGACTGGTCGGCCCTTTGGATTACCATGGACGAAACCCGGGAGACGTCCGGCAACCTTCCCTGGGGCGAGTGGATCTGGCACGACAAAGTACGCGGCGAAAACCGGACGGCGTGGTTTCGCCGGACGTTCACGATCGAAGCCGGGCAGACGGTCGCCTCGGCCGCGATTCGAGTCAACGCGGATAATTCGTTTACGTTGTACGTCAACGGGGAATGGGTTGGAGATAACAAGCACTGGAACATGGCCCGTACCTATTATGTGGGTCATCTGCTGCGGCCGGGGAAGAATGTTATCGCGATCAGCGTACTGAACAGTTCGGATCCGGCCGGTTTGCGAGTCTCCGCGCAAGTTCGACTGGCCGACGGGGAAAATATCGATCTGCTCAGCGGGCCGGATTGGCTGACGGCGGACCGCGAGCAAAAAAACTGGACCGCGCCGGACCATGACGATGCCGCGTGGGACCGGGCGGTAGTGGCCGACGTAATGAGCGCGGAGCGCTGGCGTAAGAATCCGCTGGTCAGCGGTTTTCGGCACTCGTTGTATATGCGCAAGCCGTTCGTGGTGCGTTCCGGGGTGGCGCGGGCAAGGGTATACGTGACCGGTCTGGGGCTGTACGAAATGCACCTCAACGGGCGAAAGGTTGGCGGCGATACTTTTACTCCCGACTGGACGGAGTACCCCAAGCGCGTGCAGTATCAAACCTATGACGTGACGGACTTGTTGAACGAGGGAGATAACGCGGCCGGCGTCGTCCTGGGTAACGGCTGGTGGTCGGGCGATTTGGGCTGGACGCAGCGCCCGCCGTTTTCGCAAGGTAATCTGCGTTTTCTGATGCAACTGGTGGTGGACTATGCCGACGGGACGCGCGAGGTGGTGGGAACCGATAACACCTGGCGAGCGTGCCCCTCGCCCATCACGCGGAATACTTTCTGGAAAGGTGAAACCTATGATGCCCGCATGGAGCAGGAAGGATGGGACCGGCCGGGCTTCGACGATACACGATGGCCAGCGGTGGTAGAGGCCGAACCCATCAAGGGGGTGCTCTGTGCCCAGCTTTGCGAGACCATCCAGGTGACCGAGGAACTCAAGGCTCGTCAGATCAGCCGGCCTTTCCGCGACCAGGATTTGTACATCGTCGATTTCGGTCAAAACGCCGCCGGCTGGGTCCGCCTCAAGGTCAAGGGGCCGCGCGGAACGCGCATCCGTCTGCGTTTCGCCGAACTGCTCAACGCCGACGGTACCCTTTATCGCGACAACCTGCGTCACGCCGAGGCCACTGACTATTACATCTGCAAGGGCGACGGCGAGGAAATCTGGGAACCGCGTTTCACCTATCACGGTTTTCGTTATTGCGAGATCACCGGTTTTCCAGGCGAGCCAACGCTTGACGCGGTGACTTTTCGGGTGGTCCATACGGCGGTGGAGCCGGCGAGCGAATTCGAATGCTCCAACTGGTTGTTGAACCGAATCTGGCGCAACACCGTCTGGGGGCAACGGTCGAATCTGCACAGCGTCCTGACCGACTGCCCGCAACGCGACGAGCGGATGGGTTGGACGGGCGATTTCGTGGCTTTCGCTCCGACCGCCTGTTGGAATATGAACATGCCCCGTTTTCTGACCAAGTACATGCGCGATGTGCGCGATTGCCAGGCCGCCGATGGCGGAGTGCCGGAGATTGTACCGAATATTTTCGGCGGACGGGCCGGCGCGCCGGGTTGGAGCGACATCGGCATGGTCCTGCCCTGGTTGCAATATCAATTCTACGGGGATCGGCGAGCGATCGAGGAAAGTTTTGACTGCATGGCCCGCTGGGTCGAATGGATGGAGAAGAACAGCAAGAACGATCTGTACGAGCGCGGCGGGTACGGCGACTGGGTGGCGTTGGAGAAGACGCCGGAGAAGTTGTTCGGGCCGGCTTGGAGCTATTTCGGCGCGAGTCGGCTGGCCTCGATGTCCGAGGCCATCGGCAGGAAGGACCAGGCCGAGCGCTATCGTCAACTGGCCGAGCGAATTCGGGTCGCCTTCAATAACGCTTATCTGGACAAGGAAAAGAACACGTATCTGAACGGGAGTCAGACGGCCAATATCATGCCGCTGGCTTTCGGCCTGGTGCCCGAGGAGCGGCAGGCGGCGGTGCTCGATAGTCTGGTTCAAAACATTACCGATCGCGACGTGCATCTGACCACCGGTTTTCAAGGCACGGCCTGGGTTATGTCGGTGCTGAACGAATATGGCCGCAACGATCTGGCCTATCGCTTGGCCGCCCAGGATACATTTCCATCGTGGGGTTACATGGCGACTCATGGAGCGACGACTATCTGGGAGCTTTGGGACGCGGACAAGAAAGGCCCGGACATGAATTCGCGCAATCATGTGGCCTTGGGTGCCGTCGGCCGCTGGTTTTTCGAGGGTCTGGCGGGGATCGATATCGATCCGGCCAATCCTGGGTTTCGGAATGTGCTTATTCGCCCAAGTCCGGTGGGTGATCTACGGTACGCCGGGGCGGCGTTTGCGTCCGTGCGCGGCCGTATCGAAAGCCGATGGGAACGTTGCGGGGGTGAATTGCATCTGCGGATATCGATTCCGGCCAACACGACGGCCACGGTTTATCTGTCTTGCACGGACCGCAAGACCGTCACCGAAAGCGGCGTCGATGCCGATCAGGCCGAGGGCGTCACGTTCCTGCGCATGCAAGACGGCCGTGCGGTTTATGCCATCGGTTCGGGACGGTATGAGTTCAAAGCGACTTTGCCGGATAATTTACCACGGAGAAACTGAGGCACAGCGCGGAGAAAAACAATAAAGGTCTTGAAGCGTCTACTTTGAAACGGTTTGCAGGCTTCGTCGAAGAGGCTGGGCAGGTAGCGGCTCGACCTTCGGGCTGTCGGTCAAGGCCATGGCTTTTTGTTTCTTCTCGCTCGGGGTCAGTCTCTGTGCGACGGTCTGACACGCATCCCGCCTTATGCACAGATGCGGACGACAGCTAAACAGACCTTTGCACTGCATGCACATGAACTGATCCCTTACATGAAGTATCCTTAATCATATATACGAGATTTCATCGGTATTAGCAAGTGGGTCTTTTTGTATTAGTATATATAATAATATCACTGCATAGAATATACATTTCTAATCTAGTCAACGGTCGTGCTCATTTTGCATCTTTTGAAGAATCAAGGATGGGACGAAATCTCGTTACACGAGAAACGGTCTATGCCGCTTAATGGTGCATAACAATCGCAGTCAACAGTATCAGCAGATTACTGGTTGGTTTCGGAATACTGACAATGCATTCCGGTGGAACACCGACGCCAATCGAATCCCCCACCACTTGGTTACGGGCACACTGCTGTCCGTGACAGATTGCTCTTGACCGCATTCATGTCGAGAATGGCGATGCTACCGCTGGCATCCACGTCATTCAAGAAATTGGCCGAGGTAACCGGCTTGGCCACCTGACCTTTAACGGCATTCTGATCCAAAATGTTCACATTGCCGTTGACGGTGACGTCACCTTTGAGCAACCGTACATAGAGCCTCGTCGGCGTCATGGTGCAGTTGAGATCAGTAGACTTGACACCGCTGACATCGATATCCCAGCAGGTGTTAATCGTCGGTGCCGTCGCCATCGTCGCCACCAGGGTGTCATCGGCTACATTGGTCGTCGCCAGAGACAGACTCCCGATCGAACCGCTGTTCAGAACCACCGATGCGGCACTGATATCGATGGTCTGATCGAACACGAACACCAGCCGGTGCTGGGTAATCACGTTTTCCGCGCGAGGCTCGATGGTATACGGTGTCGGGTTAAGATTGATAGCAACCGCGAAGTCGGTCGCCGACGTCGCACCACCGTGCCGCATCACGGACAAAGCCTTGATCAGAACCGGAGCAGTGGACTCAGCGATGCATTCACCAGTTTCCGGATCGCAGACCTCGCCCTCTGGGCACAAAACCGGCTCGAAGGAGCAGTTCATGCCATCGCAGGTGCCGGTCGTGCAAAGGTCGCCATCGTCACAATCTTCATCAGTCGAGCACTCAGGATAAGGGCCGCCGATGTATATCTCAAGCGGAACACCGGTGCCAATGGGATTACCATAGACGTCCATCACGTACCAGTGGTCAGGGATTCTCAGTGTGTGGAAACCAACATAATATCCCATGTTGACAAGCGGCACCATGGTGACGGTGGCCATGAAATAGGTTCCTGGGGGGGTGTACCCGTCGGGCCTGAGCCACATTTCGACGGTGCCGTCGTCGGAAACCTGCCGTAGGGACTGACCAGCCGCCAGAGTGTACCCCGGGTACACGCGGGCCATGCCCGAGGTATTGCCCGTAGCGTCCACGCTGGACACGCTCCACAAATCGTTCATTTCGTCATTGTCGAATAAAAAAAGGAATTGGATGCCTTCAAACGCCTCCTCGGACTGTACCCAGAGCTGGAAACTGAAGGACGTGTCAATACCGGGATCCAATGCGATCGGCCCGCCCATCAGGTTCAAATCCAGCCCGAAGCCGGTCAACGGATATACCAGCACGACTAATGTCCATAGTTCTTTCCTCATGCCGCTCTCCTTTGCTTTACACCTGATTGCATGAAGCCCATTCCGTGAAAAGTCCCCAGAATTGCCTATCGTTCCGATCCGACTCTCTCGGGAAACTTCTTTCCAAAAAAACACTGCCCACGCTCGACGTCGAAGGGAAGTGTCTATGAATAATATAATCTATAGTTGTTAAACGTGCAAGCTTTGATAAATAATATTTTCATAAAATGGGCATAAAGCTTTCCATACGGGTAAAGTAACCATTTCTGGTTTCCGGGGGGGGGCCACCCCAGACCGCGATAATCACACGGTTATTTAGAACCACTATGTGAGGGACATTGATTCTTTCGGTATAGGGATATTTAAGCGGTTCTGGATCATTTAAGCCGTGTTTCCAAATGCAGGTTCAAGATGGATATCCGCACTGGCCGATTAATGTAAGGAATGAATACACTTGCAGTTATATTAGCTCGGGCCGG
>CAZXSA010000046.1:0-24097 GCA_964642815.1 uncultured Planctomycetales bacterium
CATCCGTTCCGTCGCATCCTGATTATCAAGCCGAGTTCGTTCGGTGACGTGATCCACGCCCTGCCCGTACTCAACGGCCTGCGCCAAGCGTATCCAAACGCAAGGATCAGCTGGTTGGTTTCCACCGCCTGCGCCGCCTTGCTGGAAGGTCACCCCGCTCTGGATGAAATTATCCTTTTCGACCGTAAACGCTACGGCCGTATCGGCCGTGACTTCAAGATAACCGTCGAATTCGCTCACTTTATTCTCGACCTGCGGGCCAGAAATTTCGATCTGGTCGTCGATCTCCAGGGCCTTTTCCGCAGTGGGTTTTTCGCCTTGGCCGGAGGCGCTCCGACACGTATTGGTTTCGCCGCCGCCCGGGAATTCGGGGCGATGTTCTATACGCATCGGGTATCCTGCAAAGATCCGGACATGCATGCCGTCGATCGCAATTACCTGTTTGGCCACCGGCTGGGGTTCGAGCATATCCCCATCACGTTCGAGCTACCGATCCGGCCGCAAGCCCGGGAAAGCGTGCAACGAAAGCTTCAAGAAGCGGGGATAGGCCCCCGCCAACCCTTTGTGCTGATGGCTCCCGGAACTCGCTGGGAAACCAAACTTTGGCCCGCCGAATGCTTCGCCGAGGTTGCTCGCTGGATTCTGGACCAATACCGGCTACCCGTCGTTCTGATCGGGGCCGGCGATGAAGTGGATATCGCCCGGCGAGTCCATGAACACGCGGGCGGGCGAACCGTGAACCTGGCCGGGGCAACCGCGCTTCCCGAGGTCATTGCCTTGGTCGCCGATACAGTCCTGGCGGTCATGCACGATTCCGGCCCGATGCATTTGGCCACGGCTTTCAACAAACCAATGGTGGCGATTTTCGGCCCGACCAGCCCGCGGCGTACCGGCCCCTATCGACATCCGGAGGCGGTTGCCCGACTGGACCTGCCCTGTTCCCCCTGCTATCTCAAAAAAGTCTCCGATTGCCCTTATAATCATCGTTGCATGAAGGACTTATCGCCGAACCTGATCCGAGAGAGAATATCGGGGCGTCTGACCGGCGGAGAAACCGCGTCGTGAAAAATGCCATGCACATTCCGGTGTTCGTGCTTATCTTGGTCCTGCCGTTGTTCGGCCAGACGGCACCGACTGGTGTTTCTTCACCAATTTTTGAAACAAAGATCGTCGGCTTTGACGAGGCGGGCGGCTTGGTGGCCATGGATGCTGGGAGCACGAACGATATTACCCTTGATGATCCCTTCTGGATTTTTAGTGAAACGGGCATCGTATGCGACGGCAGTATTTACCTCATCACCGACCGGCAATGTGTAGGTCGCCTGAACCGTCAGCCGTCCACGGCCATCAATGTTGGCCTATCGGTCACCCTGCTGCGGAATACGCTGATTCACCCGCTGCGCGACCGCTGGCCGCAAGGTGTCACCATGCACGGCCGATTAACCCAAGTGGCTTCCGACCATAAAACCGCGAAACTGGATATCGGGCGACTGGTCGGGCTGCGTCCGAGCGATAATCTAATTATCCGACGCAAGGGAATTCCCATTTCTCGTGGTCGAATCGTTGACCTCGAGGAAAATGCCGCGAACCTCTCCTTGCAGCCGCTGGTGAGCAACGCCCTGCCCGAGCCGGGCGACGCGGCGGAACTCTGGCCACGACCGGCCGACCGGCGCCTGGGCCGCCTTAGTAGTTGGGTACTCGACGTGCAACAGGGCAACGAGGGACGCCAGATCATCATGGTGGGCACCGCCGCTGACGGTCTGATTCTCGATCGCGTTGTTGACATATACCGTCAAGGGAAATATATCGCCTGCGCCGCCATTAACCATGTTTCCGATCCACTATGCACCGCCCTTATCAAGGAACCAATGAGCGCGGACACTCCCAAAGCCGGCGATGAAGTCCTTGCCCGCCCGGCCACCTCGTTATCCGATGCACCCCTTTCCGTTGCCGTATTTCGCGTCGACGAGGACGGGTATTGTCTATTATCGGGGGGAGAAGACGACGGCCTCCACGTCGGCGACAAGTTTATCATTCGTCATCAGGAACCGCGGGAACCGACCGTCTGGCAGGATGTCGCCGAGCTGACCATCACCAAGCTGAACCAGGATTTTTCCGGGGCCTATGCCTATCCGTTGGGGCCCAACCTCCCACCCGTCGCGTTATGGGATCTGGCCGACCGTCTTGAACCCAGGCTTCCGCAATGGCGACCAATAGGAATTCTTACCGAAACCCATTTGGATATGGTTTCTGGTATCGCGGATATCGATCCCCGCTCTGAACTGAAAGTGGGCGATCTTGTTAGGCTCGCCCCACCTGCGCCAAATGATGAAAAAACGGAGGCGCCATTAGCCGCCGCCCTGGTCGTGCATCGATTCCCTGACCGGCTAGCGATTTACATGCCACTGGGCTGGGGTACCCCGCAGGCCATGAAAAACGCCCGCGTGGATTCGCTTGAAAAAACCTTGCTCTACCCCTTGTCCCTTCCTCAACGTCAAGCCCCGTCCACCCAACCTACAACCGTGCCCAGTTCATAACCCCGCTTCTTAAAAATTCACAATCTTGCGCGGTATTGCCTCGATCGCGATCGATTCGCCTTATCGCGATTCATTCATTATCTATTACTATAGCCAACCGCTGTGCCTCCACGGCTCCGTGTTATTCTATCCGGTCTATTCTGGAACCGTTACCTCCAGCCAACGGGCCGGGCCATGGAAGCGAACTCGGATATCCATCAGGGATGCGGGCATGAGGATAACATTGCCCTTTCTGAACTCCAACCGATCGTCACCCCCATCAATCCGTCCCTGCCCTTCCAATACGATCCAGACCACAGGATGGCCAGCGGTAAAGACGCCCTCACTCCCCGCCGTCGCCGCCATGCAATCGATGACAAAGCAGGGGCATGCAAGCAGACGCATGGCTTGCGACCAGATCGAAGGAATAGGTTTGGCCCCTTGCATCGGCGGTGGAGAGGGCGAACCAAAATCGATGCATTCAAGAGCCTTTTCGAGATGCAATTCGCGCGGACTGCCGGTCTTCGGATCCACCCGCCCCCAATCGTAGGTGCGATAGGTGATGTCGGACGGGGTTTGAATCTCGGCCACGAGCACGCCTGCTCCGAGGGCGTGAGGCGTACCGCTCGGGAGGTAATAACATTCGCCCGGCTGAACGGTAATCTTGCGTAACACACCATCTACCCGCCCGTTAAGGCTCGCTTCGCGGAAAACTTCAACCGTCACGCCGGGTTCCAAACCATGATAAATCACCCCACCAGGCTCAGCGGATAGGGTATACCAGGCCTCATGCTTGACCCGCACATGCCCGCCCAGTTTGCGGGCCATGCGTTCGTCGGGATGAACCTGAACACTGAGAAAATCGCAGGCGTCAAGGAACTTAATCAGCAACGGAAAGCGGCCGTCGAATAGCCCCACGCATCCGAGCAAATCAGACCCCCATTCGTCCAATAGTTGGGAAATCGTCCGGCCGCGTAATGGTCCGTTAATTATCCGGGATTGATCTTCCTCCAAATCGGCCAATTCCCATGACTCGCCGATCGGCTCGGAGGATGCCGCCGTCCGTTCGAATTGGGTGAATATTCGCCGGCCGCCCCACAATTTCGGCTTATAGATCGGCTCGAAAAGTACTGGATAAACAGCCATGCTGTTCCTTTCGCGATGGGATCACCCTCTTGTTATGCCGCCTCCTCTAACTTGATCGACCTGAAATACTCCGCCATTTCCATGAAAATCGGACAAAAGCGGTTCGGCACTCCAGCATATATACGTACAAATAGCGGCAGCATCATGCGGACGAAGTCTTTATTCCAGTGTCCAGAGCGGATAAGCTAGTCTATAGTGTGTATTCCCTCACCGTATCGAGGTAAGGTGCATGGGTGATTGCGGGAAAAAGTTGTCGGGCCGAACGGCCCTGATTACCGGCGGAGCCAAACGATTGGGACGGGCCACGGCTTTATCGCTGGCAAGCGAAGGCGTGGACGTGGTCGTGCATTATCGCGGTTCTGAAGCGGATGCCCAAGCAACGGCGGCTGACATCGAGAAGGCCGGTCAGCGAGCCTGGACACTCCAGGCCGATCTGACTGACGCCACCCAGGCGGAAACCCTGATACCCAGGGCCATCGAGATGGCCGGCCCAATCGATATCCTGATCAATAACGCCTCCATCTTTCCGGCCGACAAAGTCATGGACTTCTCGCCCGCCGAGCTGGCCGCCAATATCCAGGTACACACGATGAGCCCTTTGCAACTTGGGCGGGCTTTCGCGGCGCAAGGCGGGTCCGGTGATATCATCAATTTTCTCGATACGCGGATCACGGACTATGATCGGGAACATGCGGCCTACCACCTCAGCAAACGGATGCTGTATACGCTCACCCGGATGCTGGCCGTCGAGTTGGCCCCGCGAATCAAGGTCAACGCGGTCGCTCCGGGCTTGATTTTGCCGCCGCCTGGCAAGGATCTGACCTACCTCGAACAGTTAAAGACCACAAACCCCTTGCAGCGGTATGGCGGCCCAGAGGATATTACCGCGGCGGTGATATTTCTGCTGAAGAGCGATTTTATTACCGGTCAGGTCATTTTCGTGGACGGCGGCCGACATCTGAGAGGACGCATGTATGATTGAGCCACGGTTGGACCAGATTCATATTCGCGACTTAACGGTCCGTTGCATCGTCGGAATTTATCCCGAGGAGCGTCGCGAAAAACAGGACGTGACCATTAATATTACCCTGTTCGCCGACCTTCGTCGTGCCGGAGAAAGCGACAATATCGAGGATACCGTGGACTACAAGTCCATCAAGAAGAACGTGCTGGCCATGACGGAGCAATCATCGTTTTTTCTCGTCGAACGATTGGCCGAGCGCATCGCGGAAATCTGCCTGGAAAACGAGCGTGTCCTTGCGGCTCGCGTGTTGGTGGAAAAACCGGGGGCTCTGCGTTTTGCCCGGACGGTGGGCGTCGAGATTTTTCGGGAAAGGTCGCGATGAGTACCGGAAACGAGCATGCCGAGGATGCTTATATCGCGGTGGGTTCCAATATCGAGCCGCAGAGAAATATATCGGCGGCCCTGGCCTTGCTTCGCAATCATGTGCAGGTAACGGCCATCTCGACATTTTATCGCACGGCGGCCATCGACCGGCCCGATCAACCCGATTTCTTGAACGGTGTGTTCGCCATCCGTACCGCCGCCGGCCCGCGCGCCTTGAAATTCGACATTCTCCGCGGTATCGAAAATCAACTTGGACGTGTTCGCTCCGCGGATAAGTACGCCGCACGGACGATTGATCTGGACGTGATCCTCTATGGCCAGGAGGTCCGGGACGAACCGGACCTGCGTCTGCCCGATAAGGATATCAACCGGCCTTTCGTGGGGCTGGCCGTTCTGGAACTGGCCCCGAATCTGATTTTGCCGGACAGCCGGCGTCCCTTGGCCTCGATCTTTTCCTCGCGGGATATGGAAACGCTTCATCCGATGGTTGATTTTACCCGGCAACTGAAAGGAAGCATCACATGAATACGGAACGTGTCGCCAAACTGATTCGCGAATTGCTCGTCGAATTCGGCGAAGACCCGGATCGACAGGGCCTGCTCAAAACGCCGGAGCGGGTCGCCAAGGCTTTCGAGTTTTTAACCGGTGGTTATCGGCAGGACCGCGCGGGGGTCATCAACAACGCGGTTTTCGATAGTGAAGCCAACAACATGATCGTAGCCCGGGATATCGAGATCTACAGCCTTTGCGAGCATCACATGCTGCCCTTCTTCGGCCGCTGCCATATCGGCTACATCGCGAATAGAAAGGTTCTCGGTGTCAGTAAACTGGCCCGTATCGCTGACTACTTCGCCCATCGGCTGCAGATCCAGGAACGGCTTACCTCGCAAATCGCCCGCGAAGTGATGCACGTGGTCGATGCCGAGGGGGTCGGCGTGGTCATGGAATGTCGGCATTTGTGCATGATGATGCGCGGCGTGGAGAAACAGAATTCCGTTATGAGTACCAGCTCGGTCCTGGGCAGCTTCCACGATGATCCGGCCACCCGCATGGAATTCATGGAGCTGATCGGGCGGGTATTGCCATAGGGCAATATTTTCATCATATAAATACGATGTATTCGGGCGTGGAATCGGATAGGGTTGATGATTGCGGCTCTATATCACGATTTTTAAGACTTAATCAGCGCATCCGCCAAACCAGAACACGATCGGCAATTGCAATACATGAGCGACATGTGGCTTCATCGGGCATGGTATCCGGCAGGGCCGATTCCGGCGGATACTTTGAAGAAACATATATTGAATCAATCAATCGTATTCGTCCTCCTGAAGGGGCACGTCCGAGTCATGCTCTTGCAGTTGATCGACAAGTTCGCGGATATGATGTGTCCGCTGGGGCGGCAATCCGTGCATTGTAGTAACTGCTTTGAGGGCTTTCTCAACAGCTTGCTGCACGTTCTGGAGACATGGGTTGAAATGCCCGGTTTCGAGCACGATGACCGATACTTGAAGATTCTCCCGCGCATAATTCAGCCACAATCGGGCATCATGGCCGTCGCTCATAGATCACCTCCCCCCTCAACACTTCTTCACGCAGGAACCATCCGCCAGGTACTCCAATCCGATAAGGTAAAATGTCCATTGGTATCTGACGGGCAATGTCGCGGGTAAGCCGCCGATTTTTCATCGCGAGCGGCCAATAAGCCTCATCGCTGCTCTGAAATACCGCCACATCAAGATCATGGGGAGTGTCGCTCGTCACAAAGGAACCGAAGACAATCACCCGCTGGACTTCTTTTTCCCTGCTTAAAAGCTCGGCCAGATCGCGTTTAATCTTTTCTTTAGCAATCGTGGCGGCGACCATGAGAGACCTCCTTGCTTAACATATCTCATATCATACGGCCTTCCCTGTGGCAATATAAACAAGTTGACGCCTTTGGCACATTTTATCGCATAAGCTATTAGCATACCAGAATGATATTTTCTAACAACAAAGAGTTTAGCAATCTTGCGCGAAGACGCGGGGATATTGCCGCATGAGCGATGGAGTAACTCCATACCCTTGTCGGTGTCTTGGTGTTCCGGCTCGATCATTCGTAGCATGAAAGGATGCGATGAGTTCTGCTCATCCGGTTTTTCTGAATTGGAGGATCTTTCCATCATGGTCAGGATTCAGACGGGACCGATGGTCACCTTGCGGAATCCCCGTTGCTGAATGGGGATGCGGCCTGGAAGACACGGACGACGAGGCGGGCAGGGGTTTCTCCGCCGAACGGCGGAAATCCCTTGGATTCTCCTCGTGGTCGAAGAGATCGTCATCACGGCCTTCGTTAAGCCAAGCGAGAATATCCTCCTCGGTGGGAGGACGCAGGCGGGAGGATTCGACCGTATCGACCCGGAAAGTGGCCTTGCATTGGCTGCACTGGGCTCGATGCCCCACGGCCGTGCTCGGTACGCGATATTTGGCCGAACAGATCGGACAGCGCGTTCTGACGTTTGCTTCCGTGGTCATGGCCGACCTCCGGCTGGTCCTTTCCCTCCGGCAGGCGCACGCCCCTCCGCGCCCGACGTGTCGTCCTTGTTGCGTACACGTTGTCGAGCACGGCATCACTCGTCAAGGGGAATAACAAACGGCAGGTTTTCGATCGTAACGCCGTCCGGCGATCACGATCAACCGCGTGATGCCTTCACTCGATTCTATGCCCGCGACAGAGCGGACTTCCACTTCTTTTTGAGTTGTTCAGTCGATCCGCTTTCCCACGGACCCCCGCGAAAAGAATACCAGATCGTTTCGCGGTCTTATCTTATGCGTCGGAAAGAAATGGGTTCGACTTGCGTTGATTTGCCACGGATGTTTTAGGACCGTGCCCACTGTAAATTCTGGTATCCGACGGAAGGGTCATAATATGCTTGTGGATATTGCCAATGAGCCGGTGGTAGTCCGAACCGGGAATATCACAGCGTCCCACGCTGCCGGCAAACAGGGCATCTCCGACAAAAACCGCCCTTTCCGCCGGGCAATGGAGGGACCTACCCCCGGGTGAATGCCCCGAAGTGTCCAAAACTCGCCAGCGCAGCTCGCCAAGGGTCAGCTCGGCATCTGGCACAAGATCGCCGTCCGCCCGCGACTGAATGGCCAAAGGCATTCCGAAGGGCGCGGACATATTGAGATCAGCGTTTTGGAGCATCGGTTGATCCGGCTCGGCCAGAAGGATCGTGGCTTGCGGATGGGCCTCGCGGATCGCGTCCACGCCGATGATATGGTCGATGTGCCCATGCGTAAGGATGATTTTCTCCAGTACAATCGATTGTTCGGCCAGATAGTCTAAAAGACGCTCCGTCTGCGGGGGAAAGCTCGGATCGATAACCCAGCCTATGCGTCCATCCCCTGAATCAGGAACACTCAATATGTATGCATTTTCCCCGAACGTCGGTTCCACGAAAGTTCGAATCGTCAGTCGTGATTCACTCAACGGAGACCCTTTCCCGGAGATTTTCCAGCAGATCGCGGGCGGAATTGGCCCAACAGCTATCCTCGAAACCACCCAGCAATTGACGGCAACAATCGGCCGCGGCGTCATATCGTTTTTGCCGCATAAGCTCGTGGGCTTCAAGGTACATCCGGAAAGCCCGCTCGGCATGTTGTCGCTCCAGCCGTTGGGCTAATTGGCCATGCACCGATGGACACTGCTCAAGACTCAGACGCCGATCCCGCGCTTCCACGCCGATCCGACTCGATCCATAATCCGCCTCTATCTTGCGTAATAAATCGACGGCGTCAACCTCCCGACTCTGTCGGGCGAGTTGATCCACTTGATTCAAGCGATTTCGGCCAACGGCCTCGATTTGGGTGAGGGCTCGCCGTGCGGCTTCGATTTGCTCGGATTCGTGCCATCGAGCTTGAGCGATCATGGCTTCGAGCGTCAGCGAAGCTTGGGCAAGGTCGGAGTTTCCGGAAACCCCGGCAATATGAGTTCGAAGATTCGCCGCGCAGCGGTCGAAAAACCATCGCAAAGCTTCCTCGGCCACTTCTTTGTCGAGCACATGGCCGATGTGCGGCCGATAGAGACAGACCTCGCTCCCGGCCGCCCGCAACCGGGCCAGACCATCATGCATCGATGCATGGTTTTGATCACGCATACCCACCGCGAAAAAGACCGGCACGTCGCGGTGAAGACCAATCTGTTCGCCGGTCAATTGGGGAGGCACGTAGCCGGCCACTACGGCCACCGCGGTGACGGAAACCTGCTCGCCGTAGAGCAGGTGGAGGCTCATCGCCCCGCCGGCGGAAAAACCCATCAACAACACCCGCCGGTCGTCATACGTGCAACGCTTGGTTACGTCGGCCAGCATGGCTCGAATGCCGGGAATATCCGCACTGCTCCATCCACGCCCGATTGACTGAGGGGTGACGATGAGCATGGGCACGGGCGTGGGCAACGCGGCCATAAAATCGAGCATTTGCCGAGCGTTATCGTCCGTGCCATGCAGACCGATTACGAGAGCCGGCCGATCGCCGGAGGAATACCCGGCAGGTAGATGACGCCAATAAACCATGGAATCCGGCCGACCAGCAAGCGATAACTCAAACCGGCTGGCTATTCCTTGATCGCTACCCGTCAGCAGAAGCATGGGCTCGGGATAGGCCGACGGAACGCCACATGCGAGGAGCACCAGGAAGTGGAGTCGATACGCCATGCTCATCCGTTGATCCCTTGGAACACGGTCTCCCTCAAGGAAATATTACTTAAACACCATCCGCAATTCCGCGTAGACAATACGGGGAACTTCCGTATCGTTCAAGAACGTGCTTGCTCCCTCAAAGTGCGAGCTGTCCTGGAAATTACGGACCCCAACCGCGACGGAAGCCCGGTCGTTCCAGAATTCGTGCTCGGCCCGCGCATCCACCCGGCAATAGGTTGGAACATGTCGATAGACCAGCGGGAAATTGGCGTTGGGCGATATCGTCGCATTGTAATAATAAAAATGAGTAGATAGATGCAAATCCTCGGTGGGACTGTAGCGGGCACCGAGCATGAATTTATGGGTCGGCGGATACATGCACATCGTATCTTCAAAAGGAACGCGCGCCCGCCAATCCATCAACATGAAGGTGTAATGCCCCAGCAAAGTCAACTGCTCATTCACTTTGTAGCGAGCTTCCGCCTCCACGCCGTATCGCGACGTTCGCGCTCGGTTATCATAATTGAATTGCTTTAATCCCGGCGGCCCGTCCAACATGCTGGTACACATCTGATCGTAGCCCTCTTGCCAGAAGAGGACCACGTCCGTGTTCAGGCTCTTGAACCATTCATCCCGATATCCCAATTCGTAGCCCATCGTCCACGGGGCATCAAAATAGCGATCCGAAGTGACCCGAAACAGCCCGTTCACCATGGGGACCGCGAGGAATCGGGCAGCGCCAGGGGCCATGGAAAAGCCACGGGAAATCACCCCGTACAACAGACCTTTTTCTCTCACCTCCCGAGATAGGGAAATGCGTCCGGCAGGCTGCCAGCCTCCGTAATAATCATACTCCGCCCGCCCGGCCAACCCTAAATTCCAGCGCGGAGCAAAATTCCAATCATCCTGAATATAAACGGCGGAAATACCGCTGCTGACAAACCGCTCGGTAAGCATGAAAGGATCCGCGTTGGTGGTATCCACGATATCGATCCGGTTATCCAACCCCCAACTCAGAGTGTGGTCCTCGGCGGGCTTGAACGTGTGGCGAAACAGCATCGCAAACTGTTGATAACGATAGTCTCCCTGCTTGACACCGTAGGCTCCGGTATAATCGTTGAAATAACCGGTGACTTCATAATTGCTGTCCTTGTCGATCGCGTGCCGCCAGTTGCCCATCAGATAATTGGTTTGACTACTGGGGTTTTTCGCCATTCCCAGACCGGATAAATGCGACTTTGGCAACCCCCCGTCCACCAATGCGTTACCCGCGGATAAGGTCAACTTGTCCTTGGGACCGGATTCATAAATCGCATGCAATCCGAAGCGGCCGGCCTTCAGGTCGTCGTCCGCGTTTCCAGGCACAACCCATAAGAAAGGCTTACTGCCCTTATACCCGTCGCTGCCCTCGTATTCACTCGACAGGCGCAGACGCAGCTTTTCGTCGGCGTACCCGTAGCCGGCATGGCCTTTGGCCGTGCCGCGCGAACCGCCGCCACCGCTAAGGGTCAACCCCTGCTGATCCCGCGGATCCTTGGTGATAATATTGATGACTCCCTGAGAAGCATTCGCCCCCCAGGTCATGGCGCTGGATCCGCGGATGACTTCGATGCGTTCGATATCCTCCAATTGGAAAGGCCAGGCGCCCCAAATGGTCCCGCCGTAGATCGAGTCGAAAATCTGCCGGCCGTCGACCAGAATCAACATCTGATTGGCCAAGAAACCGTGTCCACCCCTGGCCGCCACGCCGTAAGCGTTGCAGGATAGTTCGGCCACGTCCACGCCGGGCACCAGGCGGAGGGCGTCCGGAACGGAACGGACCCCCGACCAGCGAATGTCTTCGGCGGTAATGACGCTGATCGGATAAGGCGTTGTGCTAAGCCGTTGCTCCCTGCGTCCCGCGGTGATCACCATGGGCACTTCCAGACTGAGCAGATCAATGTCTTCAAGCTGGGCGAATGGCTCGGACTCATCCTGGAGGCCAGCCTCTCCCGAGTTCGCTCCACGCGTGGTTGGAGAGGCCGCGATTTCCTGAGCCAGGGCCGTGCCCCAGGGAAATACCCAAATCGCCATGATGGCTGCGATTATGCTGACACGGCTCATCGGATTCTCATTCTCATTTCCGCATAAACCATCCGAGGAACTTCCGCGTTATTCAGAAACGATGTGGCCCCTTCCAGATGGTGCGAATCAAGCAAATTGCTGACTCCGACCGCCAACGAGGCTCGATCATTCCAAAATTCATGCTCCGCTCGCAAATCCAGCCGGAAATAGGGGTCGGACCCGAGCGTCCCGAACGGATTGGCCGGGTTCGGTGATTGGACCGCATCCACGTAATACAAATGACTCGATAGATGCAGGTCGCGCGTAGGACTGTATCGAGCCCCCAACATGAACATGTTTTTGGGTGAAGTTATATCCTCGGTGTTGCGATAAGGAACCGAAAGACGGTAATCGTTAAAATGATAAGTGTAATGCCCCAATAGGGTCAGTTTTTTGCTTACCACGTATTTCGTGTCCAATTCCAAGCCGAAAGCGGATGCCGTCCCGACATAATCATGATCAGCCCGGAGCAGACCCGGCGGCCCCAGCCCCATTTCCAGGGCGGAAACTTTTTCATATTCATGCCAGAACAAATCAAGGCTGGCATCCAGGCGATCAAGAAATTTCTTTCGATACCCCACCTCGTAAGCCATCATGGGGATGTCGTTCAGGTTACGGTTGCCGATGATACGAGCCAGCCCGTTCATCATCGGGATATCCATCAGACGCATACCCGGTGGGATCAGTTGTACCGCCCGGGAAACGGCCCCATAGATCAGGGACGTATCCGAAAGTTCATGGGCCAGAGAAATCCGTCCGGTGGGATACCAACCCGCATAGGACTCATAATCGATTCGCCCACCCAGGTTCAGGGTCCAACGAGGTGCAAACTTCCATTCGTCATGCAGGTAGAGACCGACAATCCCGCTGGTAATATAGTCCTTGGAAAACAGGAAAGGATCGGCATTGGTTCCATCGAGAAGATCCTGACGGGTATCGATTCCCCAGGTTAATTGATGGTTTTCACCGTAACGAAAGCTGTGGCTTAATTGCAAAGCGATCTGTTGATAGCGGTAGTCGATGGCCGGGCTTCCGACACACAGACCAAAGTCATTGACATATCCCGTCAATTCAAGATTGTTATCCTCCGCGATCGCGTGGGCCCATTTTCCCAGCAGGAACGATCCTTGGGATCCTGATCGCTGATCCACCCCGATGCCGACCATGGGGGATGGCGGATAACCATCATGCACGCTCGCGTGGCCACCCGAGATCGTCAACGTGTCCTTCGGGCCGGCCTCATAAACGCCGTGTAAACTGATGCGCCCCGCCTGATATCGGTCGTCAAGATTCCTCAGAAAGTTGCCCCCCTCCTTGAATCCATCGCTCCCTTCATGTTCCCCGGATACTCTCATGCTCAGTTTCTCGTCGGCCAAGCCATAACCGACGTATTCCTTGTTCATGCCACGGGAGCCCCCCTTGCCCACCAGCGTCAGACCCTGCTGATCACTTGGTTTTTTAGTGATGATATTAATGACGCCGTTGTTAGCGTTGGGGCCCCACATAATCCCCCCTGGCCCGCGGATCACCTCGATGCGTTCGATATCCTCGAGTTGGAAAGGCCAGGCATGCCAAAGGGCACCCCCGAATAGGGAATCGAAGATTTGCCGGCCATCCACCAAAACCAAAACATGCCGACTAATCAAGCCGTTCCAGGCCCGGGGGGATACGGCGTTATTACCGTAAGTGAGATCGGCGACCTCCATACCGGGCACAAGCCTCAGGGCATCGGGAATCGAACGGGCCCCGGCCCAACGGATGTCCTCGGCGGTGATGACACTGACCGCGTAGGGAACGGTCGAGGTATTTTGCTGACGACGCGCCGCCGTCACCACGGTCGGTATTTCCAGACTCAGCAAGTCGACGTCCTCTTGGACGGACAGTTCGGATTCCGCCGTTTGCGAAGCCCCATGCTCCTGATCATTGTCGAGATCAACTCCGAATAGATCCTCCGCGGCCACCCCCTTGGTCGCAAGGATAAGCATCATGGTCGGGATCAGCATGATTCTGGTTTGAATACCCATCATCCCAAACCGCGGGATTTCACGCACACTTCTATCATGCGCATCGAGAACAGCATGCAAAGAAGGCATACCGCCATTCATTTTCATTCTGTCCGGCGCATGCCTGCTCACTTCTCTTCTCCGTAGCGGGTCTCAACCTGGCTAAGGATATCCTTGGGTATTTCCAGGCCGAGCATACCGGCCGTTCTCAAATTAACGGCGGTATGGGAATGAAGGGGATACTTCAGGGGATGATCAGGTCCTTTCTTTTTCCCGATTATTTGCTTGCTCCAATCCATGATCTCTTGAGCAATCTGTTCAGGTTGGCAATACATCGCTCCCAAAGCGCCGGCCTTCACGATATTGGCGGAAAAGGCCCAAATTGGCTTGCGATTACGCAACCCCCACAACAACAATTCGCGAACATTGGTGGCGTTGTAGATTTGGGCATCGGCGATCATCAGCACGCTGTCACATTGTTCTCGGGTCAGGGCTTCCAGTGCGTCGGGAAATTTGTCTTTGCTTGCCTCGATGGGCGAAAGAGCGATTCCCTTGGCTAGGGCCGCGGACTTGAATATCTCGACCGTCTGCCGGGTTCGCTCACTGAAGAGGACACCCACCCGCCGACCTTGAGGGTGAATCCTGGCCATCCAGGCGAATTGTTCAGCGGGGGCTATGTCGCTGGTGATGCCGGATACCGACGAAGTCCTGGACTCCCCCCGGACACGCGCAAGAAGATCGGGACCATTGGGAACCATGCAGAACATTACCGGTATCTTGGTGAAGATGCGAACAGTGGCAACCGTGGCCGTTTCCCCAAGGCCGAGCACGATCGTGGGTTGGGCGTCACGCAAGGGTTTGAAGATCTGTTCCAGGATCGTCGTGAGATCCTCGTCCTCCGCTGCCTCGGGCGCGGTGCTTGTCGTGGAACTCGTCGGACCGGGCGAATCCAGTCTTTCGATGAGGTTTCGAGGAATCTCCAAGCTAACGCATGTATATCCTTCCTTCTCAAACTTCGAAATGATGGTTTCGGATAAGGTCTTATAAGTCGGATTGGGGATGGTAACAATTCCGATAACGCATCGTTCGGGGTCCGCGCTCTGGGCCACGAGCGGCCAGATCAAGAAGAGACTCGCGACGATAATCCCTGCTTGACGGTTCGGGAAGACCATCCGCTGGAAGCCGGTTGCTTGATACGATAATCGTCGTAACAGGACCATTCGCGTTATAAAACCGCTGGGACGTCGAAATAGATAACCTTAAGGCGATAACACCTTTCGGTTACCGGATATACATGGTTATCGGCAACAGAGAAATGGTGGTCTTGATTTTACTTCCTTTTCCCTTTTCATTATCCCGGCCGCCATGCTGGCGATCCGCCGTCCCCGAATCTAGGAACAACACCTATGCGAGCGAGAGAGATTGGCGAATTGTCGAACGGCTCGGACATTTCCCATCTTTTTGCGATATCAATACTTAACACTGCCATCCAACATGACGGTATTACTCTTAACAGTTACTGTTCTTTTTAAATTTGGCATATCAAGCATACATCTTCTATGACCGATGGCTTCCATGATAGGTCAACAGTTGCGCATACGCGTCGGAAGCAACTATCTGCGTACGTGCGGGTATCAACCCGAGGGGGCAACGATGGGTATTTCGTTGGGTATGTTTTCGCGAAATTTTGGTCTGCGCGGCCGTTCAATCCTCTTCTGCGTTCTGCTGCTTTCGACTACTGTATTGATTCTCAGCGCCGTCCTCATCTCCCAGAACCATCAGGACGCGCTGAGGACGATCTCGCGCCATGCGATTATTCACGGACGTTCAGTCAGTCGCAACGCCGAACCCGCGGTTTTGCTCAACGATAGTAAAGCGCTTCAGCATCTGGTGAATACGAGCATCAGCGATGAAAATATCCAACTCGCTCGAATCTACAATATCAAAGGGGAGTTGCTGGCCTCCTATCAGCGCAATGCGTCTTTCAAGCCGGTAATAGCCTGCAACCCGCTCGATCCTATTCCCGGACCGAATGATCCCAAGGCCCATCTCGCTGAACTTACTTCGATGGAACTCTTGGCGGTTGTCCCCATCCTGCTGGCCCATGATCAGGAGGACATCAAGCTTGATATGATCGAGAACGCGGAGGTGAACCGCGCCCCTGAATCCGAGCTTCTGGGGTATGTTATACTGACTTATGGGTTGGACGCTATTTATGCCGGATTGGCGAAACGCATCATGTTCAGCGTGGGGATTTCCATCATTGTCGTGATCGGCGGTATCGCCGTCACCATCTTCATGATGCGGCACATCCTGACCCCATTGCACCATCTCTCGGAAACCGCGACCGCCATTGCCGCCGGCGATTTGACGCGACGTGCCCCGGAACAGGCCGTCGGTGAGGTCGGGGCCCTGGCTCGGGCTTTCAATCGAATGGCCGAAGCCCTTTCCCGTCACACCACGAACCTGGAGCAGCAGGTCAGAGAACGAACGGCGGCCATGGAAACGAAAAACAAACAACTTGAGGAAGAGGTGGCTGAACGAAAAAGGGCCGAGGCGGAATTGCGCCAAGCCAAGGAAGCCGCGGAGGCGGCCAATAAAGCCAAGAGCGAGTTCCTCGCTAATATGTCCCATGAAATCCGCACACCCATGAACGGCGTCATCGGGATGACGGAATTGACTCTGGCCACCGAATTGAATCCCGAGCAACGCGAGAATATGGAGGTGGTCCGGTCATCCGCGCATGCTCTGCTCAGGGTTATCAACGACATTCTCGATTTCTCGAAAATCGAGGCGGGCAAACTGGAACTGGACACGATCGATTTTAATGTTCGAGATTGCCTGGCCGACACCCTCAAGGCTAATGCCCTGCTCGCCCACCAGAAAGGGTTGGAGCTTGTTTTCGACCTCGATCCCACCATGCCCGAGGAACTCAAGGGCGATCCTGGCCGTCTGCGACAAATCATGGTGAATCTGGTGGGCAACGCGATCAAGTTCACTGAACAAGGCGAGGTCGTCGTCCATGTGCGAAAGGAATCCGAGGATCTCGAAACCATAGGACTGCACGGTTCCGTGGAGGACACCGGCATCGGCATTCCACCGGAAAAACAGCGGACGATCTTCGAGGCCTTCACCCAGGTCGACGGCTCGGCAACGCGAAAATATGAAGGAACGGGGCTCGGCTTGACCATTACCGCCCGACTGGTTCAGATGATGGGCGGCCGCATCTGGGTGGAAAGCACCCCGGGACGAGGCAGCACCTTCCACTTCGTGGTCCATCTGGCTAAACAGAAAAATGCATCGATCAAGAAACCGCTGAATTCCAGATATCCGATTCAGAACATGCCCGTGCTGATCGTGGACGACAACCTCACCAACCAGAAAGTCCTCACGGGCATGCTGACCGGCTGGAGCATGAAACCCCGCTGCGCGAACAATGGTTCCGCTGCATTGCGTTTATTACAGGAAGCCGGCACTCGGGGCGAACGGTTCCCGGTAATTCTGGTCGACGCCATGATGCCGGAGATGGACGGTTTCGCCCTGGTCGAACACATCAACCAGGATCCAAACCTGACCGGCGCAACGATCATGATGCTGTCGTCGGCGGGCCAGCCGGGTGACGCGGCGCGCTGTCGGGAAATCGGTATCACCGCCTATCTGACCAAGCCGATCACCTCTTCCGATCTTTTCGATGCACTAATGCTGGCCCTGGGAACCTCCGACTCGGTCAACAAACAATCGGAATTGATCACCCGTCATACCTTGCGTGAAAACCGCAAACCTCTGAATATCCTGCTGGTCGAGGACAATCCGGTAAACCAGCGCGTAGCCGCGCGCATGCTCGACAATCTGGGGCATCACGTAAACATCGCTCATAACGGTCAAGAGGCTGTTGACGCACTTAACCGCGAGGAAAATACCGCCTACGATCTGGTCTTCATGGATATTCAGATGCCGGTCATGGGAGGGATGGAGGCCACCGCGATCATCCGAGAAACCGAACAAAAAACCGGTAAGCATATTCCGATCATCGCCATGACCGCCCACGCCATGCGCGGAGATCGCGAACGCTGCCTGCAGGGAGGGATGGACGATTATCTGAGCAAGCCGCTTGATGTGCAGATCCTCATGAACACGCTGAAGCATTGGGAAAAGATCATCCATCATGGCACGTGGATGCCGTGCGCGGAACAAACCGACGAGCCGGCCATTTCCGCCGCTCAAGGGGAAAGTGTTCGCGACGAGCAACACGGGAATAGGCCTCCAACCGACATGGGTAAGGCCTTGGACATGATGGGCGGTGATACGGAACTATACGAGGAGGCCATGCGTCTTTTCCTGGAGCAGGCCCCAACGACGATTCGCGATATGCTTTCGGCCGCCAGGGAAGCCGATGCCCGACGACTACGGTCCCTGGCTCACGGGCTGAAGGGCTCGGCGGCATCGTTGGCCGCCGAATCCATTCGTCAAACGGCTTTTTCCCTGGAGCAAATGGCTGACGATGGGAACCTGTCGCTCGCGAGCGAAACCCTCGCGCATCTGGAAAAATGTCTGCAAGAACTCCAGGATTTCGTCGGCATTCCGGGTAGGACAGTCAGATCGACGAGTTGACCTCAACGGCTGTCGGCAACCGAAGGCAGAGGCAACACGCAACGGAACCCAACATTATTTTCATGCACGTCCGGTCTTAACCCCCGGCGGGATTCCACCCGGCATCGCTCGATCGGATCGGCGAAGGAACCGCCGCGAACCACGCGCTGATCGCCCCGCAACGGTCCAATCCGACCCTCGCGTATGTATTTTTCCAACGGGTTCGGGTAGTTACGATCGCCGAACGGCTTGGCTCCGCGTTGCAGTTCGCCAGGGGGATCCTGCTCGCTCGGATAGGCATAACGCCCGGGATCATAGTAATCCAAACACCATTCCCATACGTTCCCGGCCATGTTGTATGCCCCGTAGGGACTTACCCCGGCCGCATAGCTCATCACCGGCGCCGCGTATTCATAACCGTCAAAATTCTCCCGACCGGTACGATGATTACAAAGGTAACGAGTATGGTCCACCTGTTCTTGATTGCCCCATGGGTAAATGCGCTGATCGTCGCCGCGCGCGGCGATTTCCCATTGCGCCTCGGTCGGCAGGACTTTGCATGCCCATTTGCTGAAATACCAAGCCTCCCACCAGGAAACGGCCCGGACCGGATGGTCGTTATTCAAGCCCGGCGTCCAATAGTCGAGGTAGAAATCGATGTCCGCGGGCGTTTGGCCTCGCCAGAACCAGTAGTTCAAGGAGGTCTCCGGATAGGACTTCTGTTTATCGTGCCATCGGGGGAAATACTCGTAAGGATAAGTGTGATAAGCTCCCGACTCCACCCAAGGTCGATCTTTCGTGCGATTGTCGTGCAGTCGGTTCTTCCCCTCGACGGCGGCCTTGCGGAATCGATCGAACTGGCTGTTGGTTACCTCGTGAATGTCAATATAAAAATGGTTCACCGTCACCTGCCGAGCGGGCACCTCGTCGTCATCCACTCCCCCGCCAATGACCGCGGTCTGGGTGGGAACATAGGTCATAATCATGTTGTCGCGTTCGCTGACGATATAACGGGGCCAGCCGTTATAATTGTCCTCGGGGTTGTTCGGGTCATATTGCCCGGCCAAGGGATAAAAACCCTCGGGCAATTGCACATGCGAGGGCAGATAGGCGTAGCGGTCCGCCAGCGGCGTATGCAGATGACATCCAAAACCGGTGAGCAACAGGCCAAGCGCTATCCAGGCCGTGATGATTGTACGATTCACCGAAAACATCCCTCTTTCTCCGTTAATGCCTTCCTTCGTGCCGGTACTATTTCCGGGCGATAATCCATGCCGGCGGGTCTTCATTGCTGATAGGCCATCGCCTCCCGCCGCGGATCGCCCCATTGCATGTGTCGGCCACCGATACGCATGACCAGCATCACCTCGCCCAGATCGTCCGCCGCCTCGACCACGTTGATATGCGGCTGAACCACCTCCTCGGTGGCCAACACGAGCATGCCTTTACGGATCAGCACGTGGTCGCCCTTGAGCAGAGCTTGGACCCGGCGCAAACGATGCTGGAGCTTTTCCATGCGTTGCTTGCTTTCCTGTCGCTTTTTTTCCCATTTAAGGTGTTCTTTGTCCGAGCCAAGGAAATTGGACATGGGGTCATGCACGTCCAGCAGATAATTGCGATAGGCGATTTGATAACGCTTATTGGCGTATTCCATTTCGTTTTCGCACACCGCCAAGGCAATTTCCGTCTTCGATTTGATGCGCTCGGCCTTCTCAAGATCGGCGACGAATACCACCTTTTCAATCACGTCGCCCTGTCGCAAGCGTTCGATATCCAACTCGTCAATCGCGTAGCGATAGGCCTCGCCCCGGTACGGGAAAACCTCATCTCCCTGGATCGCCGTTCGCTGGTAATGCTCCGATGGCAAGGCCACGGGAATGAACGACCGCCGTTGATAGATTTGGGCCTCGCGGCTATTGGCGTGTTCGACGATCAGTTCGCCGTAAACGCTCGCTCCCGGAAGGCCGTCGGCGCCGGTATATTTGAACTCATAGCGGCCGGGAGCAAGATTGAACACGCAAAACTGCTCCGGTGACTGCTCCAGCCGGTTTTCGAACGCACCATAAGTTGCTATCTGATGACTGCGAGTCTCACAACAAGCGCGAACCGCCACGGTGGCCCCGGGCGGCGTGAAGAACTGTATCTGGGTTTTGCCTTGGTCGGCGAAACCGGTTTCCAGCGGATGATGACTGCAACCGGCGGCCCCGGCCAGCATCGCGCAGAAAACAACCGCAAGACCGCGGCGCCACGCCCTTTGGGCTGATCGGCGGCTCACAAATGAATCTGAGTATGACACGTGTGATCTCCTTCGCGTCGCGTGTAGTCCATGGTCATCCCGCCCCGGATGATCGGTAGGCTCTCCTCGGAATCCGGCAGGGGCCAGCCGTTCTTCGACTGGTCGGGCCATCCTTGGGCGCGTTCGGCCCAGTCCTTATCAGCGCCGACGGACCGGGCGGCCAAGACGGAATCAATTTAGCCGATCCCCGGCTTCTGTCAACCCTAAAACCCGCCCTGCGCAAAGTTTATCCCCAATTGTTGGCGGGGAACCCGTCCGGGCATTTCCGGCCCTTTCCAAGAGAACCCGTAAAAGGGCCGGACATGGCCTTCAAACCTGGCCAAAACAACCATTATTCCCCGGAAGCATCGCTTCGCCGTTCAATATCAGCCCCGATATTTTGCAGTTTTCGCTCGAATTTCTCGTATCCGCGGTCAATGTGATAAACGCGGTTGATCCGGGTTTCGCCCTTGGCCACGAGACCGGCCAGAACCAAGGCGGCCGATGCCCGTAAATCCGAGGCCATCACCGGCGCGCCAATCAGTTTCTTGACGCCTTCCACGATCACCGTCGGGCCTTCCTTGTGTAGCTTGGCCCCTAGCCGGTTCAGTTCGGCCACGTGCATGAAGCGGTCGGGATAGATCTTCTCGGTAATAATGCTGTTTCCATCGGCCAGGCACAAAAGAGCCATGATCTGGGCTTGCAGATCGGTGGGGAACCCGGGGTACGGCTGCGAGGTCACCTCCACCGGCTCCAGACGACGGGAGCTGGATACCAGAATATCCTCGCCGTCGCGCTCGATGTTGACGCCGACACGCCGGAGGCGATCGACTACCGCCAACAGATGCTCAAGCCGACAGTTTGTCAGCCGGACTTCTCCATTGGTGATGGCTCCGGCCATGATAAAAGTGCCGGCTTCGATTCGGTCGGGGATCACGGTATAGTCGCAGCCTTTGAGTTGTTTCACCCCCTCGATGGTGATCCGCGGGGAACCTTGTCCACTGATTCTGGCCCCGCAGGCATTGAGGAAATTGGCGACGTCGGCTACTTCCGGCTCGCAGGCCGCCGACTCAATTATGGTTCGACCTTCGGCGAGTACGGCGGCCATCAACACGTTGACGGTGGCCGTTACCGACGACCCGAACGGCCCGCCGAGAAAGATTTCCGTACCCGTAAGCCGCTTGGCCTTAAGGACCACGTCACCGCTGACCAGATCCACATCGGCCCCCAGACTGGCCATCCCGTTCAGGTGGAGGTTGATGGGGCGATCGCCGATCGCGCAACCGCCGGGCATGCTGACCTGGGCACGGCCGCGCTTGGCCAACATGGGGCCCATGACGCATACGCTGGCCCGCATCCTTCGGACCAGATCGTAATCGGCGTGGCAGTTCATTTCGTCCTCGACCTTGAACTTCATCACCCCGTCGGCGTCCCGACGGGTAGCCACCCCGAGCTTGTTCAGCAAATGCTCCATCGTACGCACGTCCATCAGGTCCGGGACGTTACGCAGGGTTACTTCCCCTTCGCATAATAGAACCCCGGCCATGATCGGTAACGCGGCATTTTTGGCTCCGCTGATTTCCACCTTGCCCCGCAACCGTTTTCCACCGTTGATAACCAGATAATCCACGGATTTTCCTTTCCTTAAACCCTGGGTTTCCAGGCTCGTGACAACCGGTAATATCCATTGAAAAGACCTGCTTGACAAGAGGGCACGATCAGACGTGATTTCGGAATTTCAGGGCGTGGTTTTCGTGGACTTCCTCGGGCCATAGTGAAACACCGATCCATGACGTCGGGGGGTCCGAGGAGATCTTTTACCGCCGTTCAGGTCGCCTAGGCGGACGGTGGCCCGTAAGTCATCCATGAAACGCCGCAGAGCGTTAAGTCGTCGTTCCGCTACTCTCCGAACCGAGGGAAGTCGGAAACATTCCTTGATCCTCGCCTCCCAGTAACGGTATTCTTCCTGTCTTTCCCATACGGAAATCATATCCTCCAGGGCCCTACCCTCGGCTACCTGCTTGCGAACCATCAGGCAAACGGCCTGCGGACCGATGAGGTCCAGATTGTCGGCCTCGGCCAGAATCCGTGCTTCCAGGATATCCGTGGCTCGATCGCTGCTTTTGCGGACAGACTGAGCCGCTAAAGTCAGCCCCCCTGCTTCCATGACCCCATTGAGGTGTTTTGTAATCCAATCCGCGGCCATCGCTCGCTGGAGATCGGTGGTGGGTTTCAAGAATAACTCTTTGGCCTGCAGAGTGCCCGAGTTGGTCTGTAAAACCCAGCCCATATCGTGATATAAGCAAGCCACGCAAAGGGCCTGCCGGTTGACGATCCGCTTGGCCATCTCCGGTCCAGCGGCAATTTTCTCGGCTATCTGGGCCACTCGCCAACTATGTTCCCAGACCAACGCATCCTCGACGCCATCTTCCCGACGAATAAGAAGATCCTTCTTGCCTTTTTGCCATATCGTGTCGGCCATCGGCTCCCTCCAACGCCACGGCCCCCTACCCAGTGACCTGTTTCATGTGAAAACAACACCGTCCGATCACCAACCGGATCGACGTTTAACTGACCTTTCGAATGAACAGACAGGGAATTGCCACTTTCCGCTCCGGTACGCGGCAATCCAAAGATGATTATCCCCGAAACCAAGAAAATTACCAGTCTTTTTTTTAGAAATCAGGAATCAGCCACCGAGCAACCGCGTGTTTGCTCCCACCCGGAAGACTCCACCCCCCAATTACGCAGGAACATCCAACGATCAGCCATCGGCGGAGTACGGAAAAATCACCGTTCGATATAATCTATAATTTTATATTATACGATTCCACGAACATTCCCCCTCTTCAACAAACGATCAGACCCCGAAGCCACGGCCTCGGGGTCTGAGTCGTAACGTCTTTTCCTGTAAGCTGCTTTAAGCTTGTGGATAAGCTCTTATTCCGTACCCGCCTGAACCGCTGCCGGGGCGGTGGCTTCCGGAGTTGCACTCTCCGACTTGGGTATGTATTTGTTCGACAGACTGGCCAACGCAATAGCCAAAATCAACAACAAGATACCCTGATACATTTTCATAAAAGCAGATCGACTGACGCCTTTCCATTCCCCGGTAACCACTCCGAGAATATTGGATACGATGATGGTTGCGGATAAAAATAGCGGCCAACCCACGACGGCACCAGCATCGCCCAGATATTGTTTGCTCGCCGCCAATGCATAAATCGCCATCCCGAAGAACCAGAAAACGGCCATCAGGCAGGCGTACAGCCAGTAGGCCCCGGTCCCTGCTTCACCGTACTTCTTGAAAGATTTGTTTTTATTGAAGAGGTACAGACAGTATACGATTTGAGCCAAACTACCACCCAGCAAAGCCGGCACCAGTTGGGCATACATGGTGTTATACTGGGCAACGGCGGGCATCGACTCGA
>CAZXSA010000047.1:0-23997 GCA_964642815.1 uncultured Planctomycetales bacterium
ACCTGCCTTCGCCAAGGCTTCGGCAGGCAGGGTTCGGGGCGTTGCTCTCGGCGTGGAGGCGAGAAGGTGTAGGTTCACGTCCGCGAGGTGGTAGCGACGGGTTGAAACAGGGAGCGCGGCTCACGTAGGCGGATTCGCCGTAATCCTTTGCCAGCAACGGGATGTTTTTTGTAACAAAACGCCTGGCCAGTGGTCTGAGCTGGCGTTTTTATTAACTCAACCAGCCGCATTGTTCGACGGGTTGAAAGAAGCGGCTGGTTTCAGGGCTTTCGAAAGAGGTACATAGCCCAGCCCAGGCAGTTGCGGCCCCAGCGGAGATAGGCGTCGCGACTCCTGCGGGTGCTGCGAAGCAGAGCGTCCACGTCGGGATCGTCTGGATGGTCGGCCGCATATCGCTCCGCAGCCCGCCATTGGAGCCCCTCGTAACGGTCCCAATCGTCCGGGCTGGCCACCAGCGTATAGAGGAGAGCGAGGCCCACGTCCTCGCCAATGGTCACGTTCCCGGCGTGGGAACCGCACAGGTTGGGATCAGCGCCCGTGAGCTTCAGGTATTCCGGGTCGGGGGCGGCCATCCAGAACGGCTCGCCTACGAGCACCAAGCCGCCGGGCCGGGTCATCTTAATCAGGGCCTCCAACGTGCCCCGGTGATTCTGGTACACCCAGGAGCCACCGATGCAAGAGGCCAGGTCCAGACTCTCCGGAGCATTCGGCTCGTACTTGCCGCCGTCCATGTGGAGCAGCTCGATGCGGCCGGCCAGGCCCCGGGTTTCCACGTTCTTGCGGGCCGCCTTGATGGTGTAGGGCGAAAGGTCGATGCCCGTAGCCTTCACGTTGTATGCCTCGGCGACGAGGCAAAGGAACTCTGCTTTGCCGCAGGCCACGTCCAAGACGCGACCGCCCTCCGGCAACCGTAGGAGACCCACGAGCTCCTTGGTCTTGTCCAGGCTCAAGGGGTTCATGACCGTGTGGTCAGTGTGGGTGATGCCGTAGTACTTCCACATGTCCATGCCCAAGTCCATGATCGGGCCCTTTCTATCCGCTCCGATTGGTTTACGGTTGGTTGTTCCTTCATCACCTGTTGGTAACTTGCTCCCAGCCGGCGATCATACTAATGCTCCCAGTCAGGATCAAGGCAGGTAGCGTGGGCGTCGGTGGCGATGGAGTCATGCCGTCCTCCCTTCGCCGACAAGTTCAAAATCACGGCACGCCCCGGTGCGAACGGGTCTGTTAACTGGGCGAGGGCTATTTACGAGAGAGTTGGAGACCTGCCTTCGCCAAGGCTTCGGCAGGCAGGGTTCGGGCCGTTGCTTTCGGGGACCGGGGCGGAACGTGCAGATTGGATCAACCCGATATTGGCTTACGAGATGGCGTGATGTAGTTATATTCTCAGCGCACGTTGAGTCCGAGCGTGGCCGCAGTCCACCTAAAGCCGCGAGATGCTTGATTCCCTCTCATTTCAGTGGTAGTGTCCCTTCTGGACCAGCAGTCGGCAGGTATCTGGAGGTACATATGAAGAATCAGGGCAGAGCGTATGCGTAGTCAGGCAAAACTCGTAAGACATCTGGGAGGATTGTTTGTCGCTACGGGCGGCGGCCTACTTGCCGGTTATCTGGTCGCCCTGGGGGCGATGGGATCCTACACGCATGTCAAGTGGCCAGTCTTGGCAGGGTTCCTGCTGGGGACGCTCAGTTCCCTGACGGCTCCGAGTCGGCAAGTGCTAGTTGCATTGTGCGGGGGTAGCGTCGCAGTGGTCGCGGCAGTGGTAAAGATCGTTCTTGTCCAGTTCCAGAGCGGATACTGGCCGATTACCGACGAATTCACCATCGCCGTGTACGGTACCGCTACGCAAGCTACCATGCGAATCGCAGTCATCCTTGGTATCGCGATCGTTATCCCATGTCTACTTGCCGCGACTTTGATCGCCCTTGCCAAAAAGCTCTGCACGCCGACAGACAGGCCGCGGCAACTGCTTGAACATTAACCTGGTGCTGTTGGCGCTGAACCAGGCCAGTCTGCCTGTTAATCAGTTACCCAGGGCAGGTTCGAAATGACGGTAGGGTCCGAGACGAACGGGTCTGTTAAGTGGGTGAGGGCTGTTTACGAGAGAATCGGAGAGTTCGCGGCCGGTTTTTCGGCCAACGGGCGAACCCGTATTGATTGCGTTCGGGCCCCAAAGTCTCGCCCGCGAACCAGAGAACACCCAGCATGACAGGGCTATTCAGGCTCAAGAAATGAGTTATCGGTTAGTTTATTTGAGCTTTTCCAACTGTCCTAAAAACAGCTCCTTGCTCCATAAGTCAAGCGATGGCTGTTCCGCCACCCGCACGAAACGCCGGACATCTTCCGCGGCTTGTTTCCAGTTCATTGAGACGATTTTACGTTCCAGCTCATTCAACAGCCACGCCTTGTCCACCGTGATGGATTGTCCTTGCCACGGGCCAAGTTGATTAATTGCCGAAGTCAAAAAATCATAATTGATGCCGGTGCGATTGCCGGTGTACCAGATAAAATCGTACCAGTCCCGTCCCTTGATGTATTCGCGGCAGAGCAGGGCGTGAATTTTTCCAGCGAATAAACTGGGCCTGTCCTGCACCGCCACCGATGAAACAAACGGAAAATCCAGATATTTCAACTCATGACCACTACCCGATGGTGGGTTGGTGTCCACTTCCAATTTGATTCTGATTATCGCCATCGGGCCGGCTGGCTTGGCGTGACGCAGGTCAATCACTTTGCCGAGGGAATCGTCTTTCAGGAATGCTTTTTTAACCGTCGCATCGGCTTTGTCGCGGTCGGTGATTTGAATGTTGTATCCATAAGCCGCCAATTCATCGGTCAGATGTTTGATGTGGTCTTTCAATTGGAAATCAGGAGTGGCCTCTCTCAGAATAAAATTCATATCCTCTGAAAAACGATTCAGACCATAGAAGATGCGCAGACAGGTTCCGCCCTGGAATAACGCATGTTTGAAAAAGTCGCCTCGGCCAAGCGCGGCCAGTACCACTTCCTGCGTAATCTCGCGAATGGCCTGTTGCTCCTCGACATCCGTTTTGCAGTTATAGTTCAACAATCGCTGCTGGATCATTTGTACGCTCATGACTTCACCTCACCAAGCCACCCGGTCAAAAAACGCTTCACCCGGCCATTGCTGTAATTGTCCAATAACGCCTCGATTTCTTCCGTCGTAACGCAGGCCAGTTCATCCTCGTCGATTCGCAGGCTGCCGATAGGATCGTCAATTCTCGTCCAGTTCAACTGGTGGATATAGAGATAGTCAACCAACGCTTTAGCGGGCGAGGCCATGAAAAAAACATTGCCGTTTTCGTCATTGCATCGTTCAACGCCAAGGAAGAACGTATGCTGTGGAACACGCTTGTAACTGAATACACCCAGAGGCGTCTCGAATTCCTTACTGTTGCCGAAGCTCGCACAGGTGTAAGCGTAGACCGCCTCTGGAATCCAGCCGTGGTGACTGAGGGTGGTCTCCATGCTGATGTAACTGGGGCCGTAAATCCGCTGGGCCAAACTGTAAATGCTAACAGGCTTTTTCTGGAATTCCGGAGCCAGGCAGTAAAGACCCCGGCGGATATTCAGAATTTCCCCGGCAGACATAGCACGTTTGATCAGCCCCTGACGGCTGAAATCTGTTCCGTCAACCAAAGCGGCCACGTCCGATTGCGTGAATACCCCTGTTGGGGCCCTAAAAAATTGTTCTGTTAGCCTGTTCATGCCATATATTTCTCTAAAATAGTCGAATAATGACTACTTCTGTTAAATATACGACATATTCGGCAGAAAGTCAACATTTCTTCATGAAATAGTCAGAATATGACTACTTCCGTGAATTTTATCCATAAAGTTCATTCACATCTGTTGCTGGGCAGTCCAGTCTAGCTGGAGAGCGATTGCCTCCGCCCGGGCGGACATCGTTTCAAGGTAAGCCAGTTCCCAGGGACCGCGATGCTTGGAGGTGTATTTATGGATATTGTGGTCTGGATGGTTGTGCTCGGCCACGCGACGTTGCAAATCCTCGGTCTGGCCAATGTAACGCCGACCGGTAGACTGACTTACGAGCACATAAACATAATAGGCCAATCTCCCCGAGCTGGACTCGAACCAGCAACCTAGCGGTTAACAGCCGCTCGCTCTACCAATTGAGCTATCGGGGAATATTCGGTTTCTCTAACTCGCCGGTTGCCCATCGACCGCGGCTAATCCGCCACAGGCGGACCCGTTCAATCGATGGGTCGATCCTCTGAACCAAGCCCCCTTCCCGACTTCCATCGGGGTACCCGCAAAACGGATCGAACGAGTGGGCTGGTTCAGCTTTCCTGATAGTTTATCTACCCGCACGGCCGTGTCAACCACACAATTTATCGAACCGAATTAGTTTATATGGCCCCTTCATGGGACCATCGCGGAGTTATCGGCCGTTGGTATCTTTGAAACTATCGCAGCAAATGCTTGACTTGTTATCGTCCAGCAAGAGCCATTCAAAATGATTCAGTATAATTCCGCTTACCCATGCGACCGATTATACGGCGCGGGATGGCCGTCCACCCCAGTTGGGTAACTGGTTGGCTAACATTGAAGGAGGGCAGGAAACACCGTAGGATGGTAACGGTCCGGCCGGGGTAGTGCCCTGCGGGCCCGTAGCTCAGCGGTTAGAGCAGGCGACTCATAATCGCTTGGTCGGGGGTTCGAATCCCTCCGGGCCCAGTCAGATATTGTCATCAAGACTTTCCTCATTCCCGGGGCTGGAAGAGGGTATACCCGAGAACGTAACCGTAGGCTCGACTTAAATTAAAGCTTGCACCACGATCATACACTGGCATCTTGCTCGCCAGGTTACAACAAAATTCCCGGCCGCGATTCAGGCGGATGCCGAACCTTGATCCGATTACATCAGATGCCTTATTATATCGAAAGCATATACTTGGGAAAGACGAGTGCGCGAAGGATTTGCCATGAAAACAGGAATATTGCTTGGTTGGCTGCTGGCGAGCCTTTTCCTCGCAGGTTGCGATATAGGAGAGGGCAACGGAGATTCCGATACTCATCTTCGCCTCAATATCCGAGTGGTGGCCGAAACCGCGGATGATCTTGAGAATTTGAAGAAAATCACGGATGCACTGGAACTTAGGGGTTTGACCGCCACGCTGCTCTTAACCGCCGATTTCGTGCAGGCCAACTGCGAGCAGGTACAGGCTTTTCAGGAAGCCGGTTTTGAAATCATGGCCTATGCTCCCGCCCAGAAAATCGACGGTCAGAGCGTTACCCTGTCCATGCTTTCCGAGCAGGAACAAACCGATTACTTGCAGGCGATCAAGGATGCTTTCGACGCTTGTCTGGCCATTCCGGTCGAAGGGTTCGGTTCCGCCGGGTTCGATCAGAATGAAAGTACCTGGGGCATCGTGGAGGCATTGGGTTATACCTATAACCTGGGTTTCCTGGCCCACACGATCCGGAATTTGCCCGGACACGAGGGGGCATTCCTGCCTTACCAGAGTGAGGCATACGCCTTCTGGGCCGTGCCCATGTGCGCCGCCTATATCAACAAGCAGTGGTTCCCGCTCAGCGATGCCTACTTTGTCAACCAGCTCGATGCCGCGGGATGGGAAACCCTGCTGAAAGATCAGCAACTGAATCTCATGATCAACCTTAATCGGCCGTTGATGATTGAAGTACACGCCCAACACACCGGAGCGGACGACGCCTGGCTGGACGCCCTCATGAACATTATCGCTGAAGCCCGGCAGAAAGAAGCCGTCTTCGTGTCCGTTAAGGAACTTGTCGAATGGTCTGAAACGCAGTATTGCGCTCCCTGTCAACAAAAGCATAGGTTGACCACGCCATAACCGAGTGAATCCATCCAGGCCGAAAATGCCGCGCGGCCTGCTCAGTTGGGTTGGGGTTGAATGACCATCGCCTCGGTTGCACTCGGTACATGAAGATTCCGGGCGAGCTCACCCGATTCGACGGCCGTCAACGTAAAGGCATTGCCCAGTCCGTGATGGCATCGCTGGCATACGGCACAGGCCGGCACCCCATTCGTTTTTCCGTGCTCATCCACGCGGACCCGCGTCCCATCGACGGAAAGCATATCCGAGGGATTAAAGGCATACGTGTCGATGCGTACAAGGTGGCTTGATGTATCGCCTATGGTAACGATTTCATCACCCGGCAACTCGACGTCGCGGTACGATGCGTTGCTCGCCACGAGCGGCATGTGGCAACTCTCGCAGCGTATTGTCTCCGCGTAGTCGCCCCACTGGAACACAATGTTTTCGTGGGACGCCATATCGACACCGACATGGCAAACACCGCAGGCATTTCGTAAGCCGTGCTCGCGATCATGGAGGATGGAGGCGTGGGGATCATGGCACACGGTGCAGGAGAATCCTCGATGCGGACTGGCCGCCACCTCCGCGAACTGCTGGCGGCCGATGATGCTTCCTTTTTCCACCGTGATCACATCCGGTTTGTCCGGATCGGCATGACATGTCGCACAGACCGTGCCGAGAGTGTCCACGATGATTTCGCCGACGGACGGATCCAGGAGATGACGACTGCCCGGACCATGACAGGCCTCGCACTGAACGCCCGCCTCCGACCAGGTTCCCTCGATACCGGGCCGGTTATCCTGCCGCCGGCCTCCGTTCATGGCCAGCGACTCGGGACCGGTGGCATGGCAGCGAAAACACTCATAATCATAAGGGAGGGACGCAACCCGTTCCGATTCAAATGGGACGAAACCGGCGGGCAAAAGGGAGGCGGGGTTGGCCAGATTGTATTGTGAAAGCGTACCGGCCATCCCGTCGGTCAGGAGGAAACCTTTGGTGTCAACGAAAAGGGCCGACTTGGCGGAGCCACCGATGAGATAACTGATTTCCGACCATGCGAAACCCGCGGGAGGGTTCGGAACGGTTTCTGGAGCCGGCGTCGCGGTAAACCCCTCGACTCTCGTCAGGGCCTGGCTATGTCCGTGGCGGCCGTGCAGCGTTCCCGAATCCGGGTGGCAGGCCACGCAAGTTATCGTACCAACATACTTGGCCGGGGTATCGCCGCCGTTGGACGGTGGATCCACCGGGGGTGGGACAACGCTTGTGCCGCAGCCGGTATAGACAATCATCGCGATCAAACCGGTGGCCAGCATCATGCCGACCGGGGAAAAACCGGTCATACAACAATCCCATTGACTCGATCCGATGCACATTGCCCATATCCTCAATGGCTACAGATACCTTGATAGCATAAACAGTGTCGAAGGCGAGAGCAAAGTCGGCGGTTATAAGCATCAGGCAACGGGAACATTCGAAGATAGTTGGTACAGGGGTCTCCAGCTTACTTAAGAAAGATCACGGACTGTTCAGGGCGACGATTGGAGTACCACAACGCCAGGGTCATTGACGAATATCTTACGTTTTTCCGGATGATGGTAGTACAAGAAACGGACAAGCCCCTCGCTGCCGTGACAGGAACTACATAGGTTAGGCACGGCGTAGGGTCGCAACATGCTCTTCCATCCGCGAAGCTCCGGTTCGCTCGCCGTCGACGCGGAGATGGACGATAAGTCTGTTGGCATCGGGCGACCATGGGTGAGATGGCAGGTCTGGCACGTTATCCGTCCTTCGTCGCCCAGGCGACCTTGCTCGTCCGCCAATGGCAGGAAACCGGACTGATCACTCCCCTCCACGTTGCGTACAGGAAAAATCGGGTGCCAGGTCACTTGAACAGTGGTGCGGTGGTCGCCCACCCCGTGGCATTCGAGGCAAATCCTCATATCGGGGGGAAGATGGTCCACCGCCTCGGCGGGCTGCTCCAACACCGGCTGCTCCGGCGTAACCATATGTGCCGCATGGCAGGGAGCACAGAATGTGGCCGAGCGATCGTCATTCACGGCCAACAGATGCCGCTGAATGTATTCCTGGGAATGCCTGGTGTTTTCGATAGGCCCGGTGTTCGGATGGCACGAAAGACAGACCGACGGCGACTTGCCTTGGCCGTCGCCTCGCATCAGACCAGGGCTGAGGTACGAATCGCCGTGTACGTCGTGGCAACTGGCGCAGCTTACGAAGCCGTCCGATGATTTTCGGCACTGCTCATTGTAGAGGGGGTAACGGGAATCGACCGAGGCAACCTTGCCAGCCGTCGATGGACCGCTCGGATGCGTAAGAGCGGGTGAAGGTTTAGTCGTGGCAGCCGCCTGACCTGCATGGCAGGCCAGGCACATTTCATCAGGCTCTTCCGGATGTTTTGCCGTTGCCGACCAGAGGAGTGGACCGGTTGTCCCATGGATGTTGTGGCAGATACCGCATTTGCCCGCCTCGGCGGGACCACGGCCGCGGGCATTACGCAAATCCGGTTTGTTTCGAAAATCATGTCCACCGGCCAGGGTGGAGAGGTGGTTCGGGTGACACTCTCCGCACATCCGATCATTTTGTTCGATCAGGAAATAACCGTGGCCTGTCCGATGCGGATCATGGCAGCTCAGGCAGTCGAGCCGATAGGAGTCCGCCGGTTGCGTGCTTGACCTTTTGAACAAGCCGCTCGATGGGATACGATCCATGGCCAGCTCCAACGGGTGTCCGATCAGTAGGCCGGCGGACTTCTCCGCGCATTGCCCCGCCCGATGACAGGTAGCGCAAGCTCCGGAAACATCGGTCGACCGCGGCTCGGGACGCCGGGCATATTGATGAGCGCTATGGCATGACCCACACGGTCCGCTCTGCGCGGGGGTCTGGCCGAGGCGGTTGCGCTCGACCGGCGCGGTGGAACGAAGATCGTGAGCCGAGTTCAACATTTCTCCCTGATCTGGATGGCAGCGGATGCACAGGCGGCTGTCGGCCAGCGTGTCGGCAAGCAGATAGCGTTCCGTAACGCCATGATGCACCTTGTGGCATGACAAACAGGTGAGGGTTTCATTGGCGCTGATTCGTACATCCATCGCCGCGATGGCCTGGCGCTGAAGGTCGTTCGAGAGGGGCGGGGTGCGCGGATGTCCGTGCTCGACGTCGGTTCGCCACAGACCTGGGCGAAGTTTGGCGTGACAATTCAGGCACAACCGTCCTCCATCGATATCCGGTACCAGTAGATGATCCTCGCGCGGGCCGTGGGCTACGTGACAGAGGCGGCAGGTGAGTTCGCTGGGATCAGGCCCCTGGCGGGCGGCGTCTTCGAGCCAATCCTCGGGAATAACCCACGGCATTCTTTTTACGGGATGGGCGCCGGCAGCCAGCCCCCTGTTCATATCAACGTGACAGGCCTCGCACAATTCGCCGCCGATATTGCTTCTTCGCGGGATGATGGCCTTGGCCATATCCTCATCCGGCTCGGACGGGTGGGCGGAATGACACGTGCGGCATGAAATCCGGCCGTTGACAAGGGGAAGATCGGCGGGCACCTTCATGGAGGCCGGCGGCTCCACGCCGTTGCGATGGCCGTGTTCCTGCCAGACGAGCCGCCGTGAATCGGTAACGGAGCCATCATGGCACGAGAGACACATCTCCGGACGGCCGGCAGGTGGTTCGACCGTGTCATCCGGCAAGGGCTCGATAGATGTCGAGGCGGCCCCCGGCGTCGACGGCCGCATCCACTCGATATGACAGACGGTGCATGATTTAGGTTGCGAAGGCGCGGCCGGAGGGGGTAACGGTCTCGGGGCAATGCCAGGCTGCTCTTTCTCCGTAATGCGCAGTTGTTTAACCCGGCCGGGTTGGGCTTCAACGACGTAAAGTCGGTCCTGACGGTCGAAAGTCATTCCCGCCGGAGTATCGAAACGCATCGGCTCGCCTTGAGCATCGCGTAACACGTCGATGAAGCGGCCATCCAACGCAAATACCTGGACCATTCCGAGCAGGCCGTCACTGATCCAGACTCTATTGCGCGAATCGCAGGCGATACCTTTAGGCCGGTACAACTGACCCATATCAATACCGTAGGCACCGATGACCCCCGCCGCTTGCCCCTTGCTGTTCAGAATTTGTACGCGACTGTTGATAACATCGCAGACCAGCAAATCATGGCCCTGATGATGGGCGATCATGAATGGGTAGTGGAAGCGACCGAGCGCATCGCCTTGTCCTCCAACAGCGGCGATCTGTTGTCCTTGCTGATTCAGATGAAGCAGTCGATGACTATCGTTATCCACCACCCAGACGCCACGATTGTCGGGCAACGGCAACATGTCGGTCGGGTCGGATAGAGGTTTTCCTTCCACCGGCGGGATGGTGATCAGTTGATCGAGGTAGCCGTCAGGGTTGCGAACCAGCAGACGCCCATGTCCGGTATCGGCGATCCACAACCGATCCGCCGCGTCGGTTTTTAGCCCGAGCGGTCGGAACAACGACTCTTCGCCCACCTTACGAATCTCTCCGATAAACCTCCTTGCGGCGTTGAACATGACGATGCGGTCGTTGGCCCCATCCGCCACGAAAACCGTACCGGATGAGTCCACGGCAACCGCGGAAGGCAGAATCATAGCCGTCTTGTCAAACGACGCGAGAAACTCGCCGATCTCGCTCGCGGTGAGAACGGTCCGTGCCGATACCGGCGCAGCCGTTGCCAGGATCAGTATCCAGACCGGCCACATCCCGCCATGGCGAGCCGTTTTTCGCTTCAATTCCATCGATAGCTCC
Organism: uncultured Planctomycetales bacterium; assembly: GCA_964642815.1. Classification (GTDB taxonomy): domain Bacteria; phylum Planctomycetota; class Phycisphaerae; order UBA1845; family PWPN01; genus JAAYCU01. Next base: position 10,638 of record CAZXSA010000047.1, read on the forward strand.
CGTCTTCATCACCAAGGCGGTTGTCTTGAAGCGATGCCTCAGCTATCATGGCCGCGCTAAAGTGTCGTACTACGTCGGTTGCGTGGGGCTCGAGGTGATAGGCCGTGCCGCCCCATGCCGATTCATGCGTTTTACGTAAACGCCATTTGCTTACCGGGAGACACAGATCATGGCCGGTTCCGGGCAGGCTTCCGGCGAAGCTGATTCCAGAAATTCGCGGACGGCCGTGCCGGATACCGGAGGATCTCACCCGCGGTCTCGTTGGAGACGATGGCTGAGGCGATTCGCTCTCGTCCTGGTCATGGCCGTAATCGTGATGGCGGTCGGGATGGTTACGGTTGAAAACTACACCGCCAGGCCCTCCTTTTGCGGCTCCTGTCACATCATGGAGCCTTATTATCAATCCTGGAAGCGCGACGTTCACGGCTCCAAGCTTACGGTTGCCTGCGTTGAGTGCCACTACGCGCCCGGCGAGCAGCACACCATTCACGCCAAGTTTCGCGGACTTTCGCAGGTGGCCAGCTACTTCAGCGGGCGGACCGGTTCCGGACGGTCTCGTGCACATGTCAGCGACGCAAGTTGTTTGACTTCCGAGTGTCATGGTGATGGGGAATATCTGAACAAAGTCCTTGTCGTGGACAAATCGACGACCCGGACGCGTCTCGTGGATGGCCAAGAGGTCAAGGTTGCGCGGACGCCCACGGTCAACTTCGACCATCGCAAGCATTTGGAGGTGGTCGAGCGGCTTGAGGAGACGAGGAGAACGCTTGCCCAGACCACGGCAAGGCTGAAAACGGCCCTGGGCGACGATGCGACTTATGCCGCCCTCGCTCGGTCGGTGGTTTCGGTTGCCCCCTCCTCCGATCGCGACGCGCAAATTCATCGGCTGGTCAAGGAGAGCGGGGCCGCGGCCTTGGAGGCCGACGCCCTGGCCTGGGGGCGGCTGGAGCACAGGAAAATTCGGCTGGAGCAGCTTAAAGGCCTGACTTGTGCCGCTTGCCATGCTCATGATGCGTCGGGGAAGAAACATCAGGTCGTCGAGCGGCGAACATGCTTTACCTGTCATTTCAGCCACGAGGCCTTCAACCGCGAAACCGGCGAGTGTCTGCGGTGTCACAAGGAGCCGACGCATCAGATCGTCGTTCATGAGGCCGCCGCCAGTCAACCAAGCGCCATTATGATGGATCACCGGGAGGTCGTTCGTCGCGACATCGACTGCGCGAGCTGTCATGCGGACGTGGTGCGGGGCCGGGGCCAGGTGACGGAACGCGACTGTTCGCGCTGCCATGACCAGGAGCGGTACATGTCGGAATTCGCCGAGCGGACCACGAAGCAGGTGGAAGAGTACCACCGCGTCCATGTCGTTGCTCAGTACGCCCGATGCGATGACTGCCATGTTACCATTCAGCACGAACTGGCGGCGCCGGCGATGACGGCATCGTCCGAGGGCTTCCTGCAAGTGGTGCTCGATAACTGTCAACATTGTCATCCTAATCATCATCGCGAGCAGGTCCAACTCCTAACCGGTACCAGCGACGAGGGCGCCACGATCGCCATGCCCAACACCATGTTCGGCTCGCGCATCAACTGCCAGGCCTGCCATACGCAAAGCGGCTCAGACTTCAAGGGAGCACCTCTGATTAAGGCCACGGCCTCCGCTTGCGTCGCCTGCCATGACGAACCATACCGCGCAATACTCGATCAGTGGATTCACGAAATCGCGACCCGCCTGAAGGAGTGCGACGATACCCTGAAGGTTCTGGACCAGCGTATCGCCCAGGCCCGATCCGAGGGGCTTGATATACCCCCCCGCGTTCTGGAGCTTGCTGACCAGGCTCGCGCCCATGTGGATTTTCTTCGGCTGGGTAACGGTATTCACAACCGGGCCTACGCCTTGCTCCTGCTGGACATCAGCGAGGGCAATCTTCGGGAGGCGTCCGGTCTGCTGCCGGCGCCTTAATCCCCGTCGGCCCGCGATCAGCGCCGGTGTCGGAATCATGCTTACTCGGTCGTTTTTATTCATGACAGACATAACAGGAATCCTTGTCGAAGCCGCGCAGCCGCAAATTCGTCTTTCCCAGTCCGGGCGCATCGGCGCCATCGGCAAGCACACTCCACGACGGAAAAGTTCCTTTCTGATGCGGATTATGACAGGTGGCACACACGATGCGCTGGTCATTTTCCAACGGTAAACGAGTCATGGTCATGTCCGCGGGCTGTATCAGTGGAAATAGTTGACCTATCGACCACGGAAGCGGCTCAAATATCAACATCCTGGTCCGCATCGGGTCGGCAACGTCATGGCCTATATGACCGGGCTCGAAATAGTCCAAATGGCTGGTATGACATACGGCACACAAGGATATGCCGTCGGTCCGAAGTTGGGGATCGCCGGTCGGAACAGGGGAACCGTCCAGCTTGAATGACGGCAGATGGCAATACCGACAAATGTCCGGATCGGGCCGTCCGGCATGGTCCAGCATGAGGTGGACGTTGAAGCGACCTCCATCCGGCCGGAAAGCGGCAACATGACATTCGCCGCAGAAGGCCAAGGGGCCTTGTCCGGATACTGGCCGCAAAAAAGAGCCGTTCGAGATCAGGCGCGGCTGAGGACGGTCGCAGGCAAGGCGAACATCGTGACAGGTGAGACAACTCAGGGCGTTCCCAGGAGCGGGCCAGTTGTCGGGACGCCGAACCTGCTCACCGGCGAAAATCCGGCCCACGGGATGCACTTCGCGGGCGGCCTGCAGACCGTCATGACATTGCCAGCATAGTTCGTTGACTTTTCGCGGGGCTATCGGGAGAACGCGGTTTTCCTTCAACTCATGGCAGTACCGGCATCCATCATTCGACCAGTGCGGATTGGCCGCACGGCTGGTCGGCTGGCTAGCCGCGGGCACCGTCGAGGTCGGCTGCTCGGAAGAACCCGAAATCATGCCAACAGCCGCGACGGCGATGGTCGCGATAAGCAGGATGTTCCACGCTTCACCGTGCATGTAAGGGCTCCTGGTCAGGTTTCTCAAAAACACCGAGCAGCAGCAGCGAATCGCGGCCGAGCGAATCGGAAACCACGACGTATCCGGTCGGTGGCTGGGGAGCACCCACGACGCCTCGTGGTGGAGTCAGCACCTGTTCCGGTGTCAGAGCCAGGATACCGAACGGCAGCGTCAACCCCTTCCACGTCGTGGATTGTTCATGTATTTCCGTGAAAAAAAGGCCATTTTCGTCGAAAACCATGATCGATTGGCGGCCGGCATCCGTTACCAGCACCAGCCCGCCGGCGGTCACGCAGACCTGTTTGGGGCGTACAAAATCACCTTGGCGCTGGCCGGGGCGCCCGATCGGATCAAGCCATCGCCCATCCTTGTGATAGCGGAAAACGCGACCGCCGACCGAGTCGACGATAAGCAGAGTTCCCTCCCTGGTAAACGCCAGACCCGTTGGCGCGACCAAACCGGGTTGCGATCCGGGTGGAGTCAGACTTTCGAGCCATCGACCCGCCGCCAGATCGCGTCGATCGACCCGATGGCCGCGGACATTACCTATATAAAGGATATCTCCGTCCACGCAGAGAGCGGCCGGTCGAAATTCATCACGTGAAGCCTCGGGAGGCTTAATCTCCTCGCGGAACCGTTGATCCGCGCCATAGCGAAGCACCGTCTGGAGGTTCGTATCGGCGACGTAAACGTCGTCATGACCTCCCACCGAAATAGCCACCGGGCAGCGCGGGCAATGATCGGGATCACCCCAGAACATGCTGCCGCCGTCCGCCAGATTGACGGCGACGATCTCCGAATGACCCTGGTCGCAGACGAGAAGCCGCGATCCAAGAATGGCCATGCCCTGAGGATTACGCAGCACGGTCTTGCCGAAATTATTTGGCCCGTAAAGGAATCGCTCGATGGGTGGCGTACGATCAAAGGTCGGCAGCAGATGTCCCAGGTTGCCATAAAGAACGAGATGCGGAGATGCGTCGGCCGAGGGGAAAGGCAGAGGTTCAAATGCGCGCTCGGCGGTTCGGCCGAGTGATGCGCAACCGGCCACCAACAGGTTGGCCAGGAGCCCAAGGCAGATCGAGGTTCGCGCGAGACCTCGGCTTATTTGATATGACAGGACAGGCACAGTGCGCTCCCGCGGTTGGACATCACCAGCATCTTGTCCACGCCCGATCGATTATGCGGGTCGTGACACGAAATACATTCGACACGGCCGTCCGGCAGGCAAATCTGCCCCCCGGCGGTGACCATGGATTCGGCTCGATATTCACGGCGATCGCTCGGGTATGGCACGCCGATGGGGTGGTCGCGCCAATAGAAATCGTCCGGCACGCCAAACCCCTCGCGGACGCCCGCCAGCATGGCATGACCGGACCCCATGGTTGACGTCGCGACCGTACCGTCATGGCAGCCGAGACAAACCAGGCTGGTCGGCCCGGGAGTATAGCGATCAACCGCGAAAACGCGACGCTGGCCGGCGATGCGATAGATTTCGATGCTTGCCGGTTGGGTGGTCGGCACGGTGCCGGCGGGTTGGGATGCGGGGCGTACGGCCATCATGTGGGGAACATGGCAGCCGCTACAGGCCGTCCCCGCTCCGCCCAGCACATCGGTGAAGTCATGCTTGCTTCCCACCAGACTCCGGCGAAACCCGGCAATCCGATCGCTCGTGTCGGCGGGACGGGACTCAGGCGATGCGGGCTGATCGACGGACCCGCCCGGCCCTATTCCAAGGAGCAGCAGGATAACCGTGAACAAGAACCTCATGTCTGATCTCCCATTCAAGAACGTCGTGACGGCAAGGCCGCCGCCGCGCGTTCACCTTGCATATTCAAAGCGCACATGAACGACCCCATGGCACGTCAACGTACAACTGCCGCGATAACTTCCGCGATCCTCATATTCGATCCTGGATCCCAACCCGCCCGAAGCGGGTTGCACGATGGAACGATCAAAATTGATCAGGTTGCCGTGGTTCCTGCTGTTACCCTGGGTCCGGCTGATGCCGTGGGCATCGTGACAGGCGGAACAAGGCGAGCGCCCGTTGACCACATGGCGGCCGTGCAGCGGAAAGCTTTCGTTGTTGAGAATGCTGGTCCGGTCATGGCAACGATAGCAAAGCGCGTACGCCGTGGCATTTTCGACCGTATAATCGCGTGTCGAGTAATTCGCGATGAGCAGGGGCGCATAAATAGAGCCGTGCGGCCCCGCCCGCCGGTTCGCCGAGACAGCGGAACCGGCATCGGAATTGTGGCAGTCCGTGCACTTAACCAGCGAACCGACTCGCCAGGGACTGATAAGACTGACGACATCAGGATTGTTCCTCGGAACCACGACCGGATGGAACGAGGGATTTGAAGGCTGAAACTCCAGCCGGGTATTGGTCTGATGAACGTCACGGGTGACCGTCGTGCTCCAGGGACGGGACAGGCTGTCCGCATGACACTTGAAACAGACCTCGTATTCCCGCAGCGCCCGGTCCACCGGCCGGCCGAGGATATTCAGCCCCGAGACATAGCGCATCGTATTATCGATCAAATCCGGAACCGTCCCGGCCGTCAGGCTGACGAAATTTCGCGCGGTGGCATGGGGATTGTGACAGTCTACACAGGTCACGTGTCGGGGCATGGTCAGAGGATTCTCGGCCGGATCATGACGGCCGGAAAGCAGTTGCCTGGCATGGGCGCTGGGCTTGCGAATCTCGGTTTCGATGTTCGTGCCGGCCACGCTGCCGTTGTGGCAATTGAGGCAGTTGTCCTCCGGATTCGCGAAACGCAGCAATTGTTCGTGACGCTCGGCCGAGTGGATTTTATGGCATACCCCGCAGGCGTTTTCCGCCACGGTCGCGAAGGGGAGCCGCTCGCGCATATCGACCGCCCGGCCACGGATCACCGCCGGGCTGGTGGCGTGACTGCCGATGGACCAGCCGTCCCGTTTGTGACAGGACAGGCAGATCGATGATCGAACATTGGTGATCCGCAGGAAATTGCCCAAGTGGTTGTTATGCGGATCGTGGCAGGTGGTGCAGTGCATTTCGCCGTGCTTGCCTAACGGCAGCTCCCGCGAGACCACATCGGGATTGCTCAACTGATGATCGCGCCCCGCCAAGGCGCGGTCATAGCGGAAACCGATCGGGTGATCATCCGAAAGATCCACGGACAGACTGCCTGAACGGGGATCCAGCGTACGCCGACTCATGACCACGATTTCATCCGGCCGGCTGGCGAGCAGGCCGATGGCCAGCGACCCGTCATGGCAACTGAGGCACATCTTCGATGGGCCGCTGGGCTGGTCGATGCGGGCGTCGGTCGTTGAACTCTCGTATATCCGGTAGTGGGTGGGCGGCATGTGCCGGTTCCAAAGGGGACGCTGTCCGGTCGCGTTGTGCGGCGTGTGGCAGAAGATACAGACTTGCTCCTCCTCCATGGCGTGGATTCTGCCCGGACCGGTGGCGCTCAGGTCGTGGGCGGATCCCACGATCGTTTCGCGACCCGCGAAATCGCCTCTCCGTGGTTCCGCCGCGGGCAGGAAGGCGCCAGCGCCGAAAACCCCGAGAACCCATAATGTCCATCGCCCGCTTTTCATCATGGCAGTAACTCAAACACCTGAACGCGCCGGTTGTACGTATCCGCGACCCAGATTCGGCCTTTGGTATCAATGGTCAAACCCGCCGGAAGGCTGAACTCACCCATTCCTCGCCCTTCATTCCCGATGCACAGGAGAAGCTGCCCATCCGGCGTGAAAGCCTGCAAGTTCTCGAAATGCGCGTCCACAACCCAGATATTCCCTTGAGGGTCAAAGGCCACGCCCTTGGGCAGCGATAAATCGCCCGCGGCATCGCCCTTTCGTCCGATTTCGCCGATGAATGTCCCATCCGGTCCGAGACGCTGCAAGCGGAAGTTCATGGAGTCGGCCACCACCAGTGTCGGCCCGGGACCGCAGGCGATGTGCGAGGGGCCGTTGAATTGGCCGGGCCCGCTACCGCGCGTTCCGAAACGCAGAACACAAGTACCCTGCGTGTCGAAGGCAAGTATCGCATGGCCCGCGGAATCCGAAACGTAGCAGAGACCGTTTTCCGGACAGAAGACGACACCAGCCGGACGCTCCAGCACATCATTGCCAATCCACCGGGATGCCGGGCCATCCAGTATCGCCAAAGCGCCGACCTTGGCGTCGGCCACCCAGATGGCAGCGCCGACCCACGCTACGCCGACCGGGCATTCCAGTCTTGAACCGGATTGCCCCACCGTGGTGAGCCTATCGTACCGCCTTGCCTTGAAGTCGAATCGGTGCACGCAAGCGCCATTAGTATCGGCGACGGCCAAACGCTGACCATCGGAATGCACCGCGACCGCATGTGGCGTAACAAACAGAGCGGGCGGCTTGGGGCCGTGCAGCAGTTCATCCCAAGTCTCGCCCCAACTCTTCCTCGCCTGGACATCCGGGCTACCCGTGAGAGAACCCAGGTACTGAACTCGGGCGGTGTCGGGCGGCTTGGGCCAGACTACGGGCGGGTTGGGCGGCGTCAAGGGGGATACCGAAACCTGAGAACAACCGGCTACGGCAAATAGAAGAGTCGTGCATCTCAGGCCCGCGATGTATCGGCGTGTCTTGGTCATGGCGTGTTCTCCCGGGGTGAGAGCAGATGCGTGAGGTTCCGCCGGACGTTGAGAAAAACCCCGAACCCGCTGTCCCGGTTCTCGGCGATTGACAGCAGATCGTACTCCAGGGTCAACTCGATGGTCAGCGCCCCGCGTACATATTGCATGCCACATTCCAGATCGACGCCATGAGTGGTGCCATCGGCCGTGTCATCCTCCCATCGGTAGCCCAATCCGTTCTTTAGCGAAAGCATCTGATTAATGCGAAAATGGTCCTTGATATCGATATCCAGCCACCAGACCCGGCGGCGGTCCCACCCGCCCTCGAACCAGTATCGCGACAGTTCACCGGTCAGGTCAAGGGAGTGGTTGGGAGACCGCATCAGAGCGGCCCGGCCGGTCAAATGACCGGCATCGTACGGCTCGATACTGTCGTCGAAGAGTTCATACTCAATTCCGGTTGACCAGCGATCGCGATCGAAACGTGCTCCCAAACGGTGACGATGGCTGTCATACGGTTCCCAGGCGGTGGCCCGACTGGCCTCGACCTCCTCGCAACGGCTTTCCAGGGTGTAATAGGGGGTGAGGCCGAAGCTGAACGCGTGCTCGATCGAGAGGGCGTTGCGAAAGGTATTCACGCTGGCGTGGGCCGGAATGATGTACTGGTAGTCGAAATACACTACCTCGTTTTCCTCGATGCGGCCGGTGGCAATTCGATCGACCCATACGCGTTTCCCGACCTCGACCGCCACATAGTCGACACCGGCGACGTAATATCTCGTTCGGCGTTCGTCGTGGGCTAAAATCGACGCGGGGACGATTCCGCGTTCCCGGAGATAAACGGGTCGGGCCCCGCCGAGTGCGTGCCCCTCCGAGCGGACATAGCGCCGGCCGGCGTCTCCATGAACCTCGGTTCGCTCAAACGCGGAGGCGAGGTTGATGGTCAGCTCGCCCGTGGAAGTCGGACGATTATAGTTCACATCGAAACCGCCGCCGTACTCCACCGTGTCCACGTCGTCGTCCGCCGACTCGTACAAGCCGAAGGTGTCCAAGGTGATTCGGAGGTCTTCCCGCGGACGGTACAAGGCCTCGACGTCGAACTTATGCTGAGTAATGTCGAGCATGTCCTGCTTAATACGGTAAAGGTTATACCGATACACCGTCCGGAGCTTGTCGTTGTGGGTGAGGGTCAGACGGGGGAGAAATTCGAACTCGTCGCGGGCCAAGTCCCCGTCCTCGTTGTTGCAACGCAGCAGGGTGTCCAGCCGATGCTGCCCGGCGGATCCGAACGCCAGCTCATGGTTGACGCGAAGCTCGTCCCGGCGCGTGTCATAGTTGTAGCGACTACCTTGGTAGTTGCTTTCCTCGCGATCGTGATCGTATTGGACTTTTAGCTTTTGGTCCGGGGAGATGGTCCACGTGTGGTCGAGAAAGAACCGGCTGACTTCCAACTCCTCGTTGTCGAGACGATCGCGATTCCCTCGGCGGGTCACGTCGCTCCAGGAAAGGCCGATTTCCGTCGTGGTGGGTCCGGCCAGAATCAACGAGGAAACACCGATCTCCGTGCTGATTTCGTGAAGCGAAGGCAGGAAGCGGCGGGGCAGCCGATCGTCCGACCGCCGGGCATAGATGTTAAAGGAAACGGGCTTGGTTTTCAAAATATCGATCGAAACGTCATACTCGTGCAGGAATCCATCGTTATCGCTTTCCTCTTGGCTGATCCCGTTTACCTGCTCCTTGAAGCGGGTCTGGGAAAACCCGAATTCCAGCATCGCCCGGTAATCGACAAGGTTGGGGTCATAAACGTGACCGGCCAAGGAGATGCCGAGGAGTTCATGGAGGCGGAAGTCACGGTTCTCGTGTAGATACTCGGTTGCCCGGCTACCGCTGGAGCGTACACGGCGCTTCTCGTATTCGGTCTCCATTCCGAGGTACAGGTCGTTTATGTTGAAACCGAACAGTTTGGGGCTATCGGAAACAGGGGCCTCGACGGAGGCAGGGGCGGTGGTCGGCGGTGTCTGGCCCCAGGCGGCCGAGACAAACAGCGAGGGGCTGATCTGGAATAAAATCCTGATCACCTTGCCCCGATGTTCCACGCGCATGCGCTGATCGCCAATTGATAAGAAAGAACGCTCTCGTGCCCAAAACAACTTGAATCGGATCGCCTTAGCCTTGTCCGTCGCGACGGGGCATGAACGCCCTGGGGGATGGTTGCGCCGACCCCAAGGCCCTCATCTGAAGCACCGCCGCCGCCATCTTGACACCGCAGACAGAATACGTCAATTATCGGTGAAGTCACTGGTTTAACGGAGATGCTGAAGGTATTGGCTTGCAGGGACTCATTTGAAAAATATTCGTAGACAAAAATGCCCGTAAATAACTTTTATGCCACGCCCCCGGCGGTCATGCGACAGGCTCCATCGTCTTTGTTTTTTCCGATTCCCAGAGGGTCTCCAGGGTTTCCTTGTCACCTGGCTGAAAATAATATATGATGACATCGAGAATAACAGTGGATATCGAGAGCAAGGAAATATTGCTTACGCAAACGATTGGGGAAACACGGGCGAGACGGATTTCAGCCCGCCAAAGGAACCGACAGAGGAGAATGAGTAATGCATTCAAGGAAACATCTTGGCACTTTTCTTGCGAAGACGAGTCTGGCCATCATGATGGGGGTCTTATGTTCAGCGCAGAGTTGCACGGACACGAGCGTGGACACCGACGGTGACGGCGTGCCCGACACCGAGGATCGCTGCCCCTCCGATCCGAACAAGACCGAGCCGGGAATTTGTGGGTGCAATGTGCCGGAGACGGACACGGACGGCGACCGCGCGCCAGATTGTATCGACCAGTACCCCGATGACCCAAATAGTATCGACGAGCTTGACGATTGCAACTGCGGTTTAGACGATGAAGGCTAAACACCAACCCCCTCCGGGAAGGTTTTGTCCCTCGCTTTTCGCGGTCGTTTCCTGAACGGGCCAAAGGCGCGTGGACGACATTCGGAAAACCAACGGGAACGACACGCTCGATTGCACGAACAGGGGTTGATCGACGATCACCCCGGTCAGGCCGACGAACGGCGACGTGGAAAACCACTCCATGAGCGAGTCAAGGAGCATATTATCCCGAACGTGGCGGAGCGCTATCCTCGGACTTGCAATGATCGGCTTTGTCTGTTGGGGCGGAGGCCTTGATTGCGCGCCTGACGATCCCGCCCCCCCTTCTCCAGAGGAAACCTGGCCCACCAGTCTGCATGGTACCCGGCGAGGTAAAGAAACATTTTTCACCGCCGACAACGGTGGTTTCGGAGCGGTCAGCGGTCTTGATATCCATGATATCTGGTGTCTGAATTGCCACGGGGGCAGCCGGGCGGATGGAACACCCACGCACAGCAGCACCTACCAAGCCGACTGCTCCGACTGTCACCTGACTCCGGGCGATGCCGTCGGGGAAGCTATCTGTCTCAAATGCCACGATCGCCGAAGGATCGAGATGAATCGATTCAGCGATGTGCATCGGGACCAGGGGATGACCTGCATGGATTGCCACACCACCCGGGAAATACACGGCGACGGAACGCCCTATCCGTCGATGATGGAACAGGGAGCCATGGACACCACCTGCGAAGGTTGCCACCCGGAGCCTCCGGATAACACTTCCCACTCCATCCACAGGCCGCGCGTGCATTGCTCCGCGTGCCACGCCCAGGCGGTGGTTGCCTGCTACAATTGTCATTTTCAGCGGGATGAGGGGGGTGGACGGCCGATCACCCATGTCGGCCCAACCATGCGTAATTTCATGTTCCTCGTCCGACACACGAAAACCGGACAAGTACACTCCGCCTCCATGGTGCCCGCGGTCTGGGAGGACTCGTCCTTCGTTCTCATTACACCCTACGCCTCGCATACCATTACGGCCAAGGGACGGCCTTGTGACGCATGCCATTACAACAAAAATGTGCGAGAATATGCGGATACAGGCCAGATCACCATAACCCGCTGGGATGCCGACCAGTCCCAACTCAGCCAGCCCGAAGGCGTGATTCCCATTCCGCCCGACTGGCGTGAAGCCATGCAATTCGATTTCATCAAATATCTGCGCAATCCTGACCTTTCGGAAGACGATCCCGGCCAGTGGGACTTCCTCAAATCGGGGGCCGACCTCATGCAGATGATGTACGCCGAACCCCTCACCACGAAACAGATGGGACGCCTTCAGGTTCAAAGATATCGACAGTAATCAGCCGTGCTCATGGGCGTGTTAAGCAAACCACGAAGGCAGGCTTATGGTTCAGCCGTGGACTGATTCGTTTAGGGTCCGGCGGCCAGCAGTGCCTCGACGTGGGCCGTGACACAGCGTTGCAGCGAGTGCAGGTCGTATCCACCCTCCAGAACGCTGATCAGTCGGCCATCGGCGTATTCGTCCGCCACCCGGCAAACGGCCTCGGTCATCCAGGCGTAGGATTCCGGCTGAAGATTGATGTCCGTTTCGCGTTCCTCGGCCGCGGCGTCGAAGCCGGCACTGACCAGCACGAACCGCGGAGCAAATTCACGCAGGCGGGGGATGATTCTTTGCGCGAACGCCCGACGGTAGGCTTCGTCGCCGCTGCCGGTGGGCATGGGGACGTTCAGGGTGAATCCCGTGCCGGGACCGCTGCCGATCTCCGTTTCGTAACCCGTACCGGGATAGAGCCAGCGCGGGTCTTCGTGGATGCTGATGTAGAGCACATCGTTGCGTTGCTCGAAAATGTGTTGCGTACCGTTGCCATGATGGACATCCCAATCGACGACGGCTACACGTTGTAATCGATGGCGGCGGATCAGATACTCGGCGGCGACGGCCACATGGTTGATCAGGCAATAACCCATGGCATGGTCGCTTTCGGCATGGTGGCCGGGCGGGCGAACGGCACAGAATATCCGGGCGAGCCGGCCGTCCATGGCCGCATCGCAGGCGGCCAGCACGCCCCCGGCCGCCAGGCGGGCCACGTCGTAACTCTCCCGACAAATACAGGTTTCCCGATCGCCGATAAAGGTCATCCCCTCGTCACAAGCCAATTCAAGCAAATGCAGGTAGGCCGGCTCATGGACCCAGGCCAGCACCTCCAAATCGGCCGGCCCAAACGATAGCGGCCGCATCCGGCTTAACAACCCCGCCCCGGCCAGGGCCAAATCAATGGCCCGCAACCGCTCGGACTGCTCGGGATGGCTCGGCCCGGTGTCGTGCCGGAGGAAAAAGTTGTCGTAAACCCAGCCGATGTTCATAAAGGCAGGTTAACGGGTTTACCGGCTTGTGTCTGCGCGAGCGAATGGTTCCCGCTGGTGCGTGAATCCTTTCTCGCACCATTTGCGCCGAGAATCCTTTCGCGCATCTGTATCCACGGGATGGGAATCCCGCACGGGGTGGTATCGAGATGGGAATCTCGACAAAGCGGGGGATGGGAATCTCGACACAGCGGGGGATGGGAATCTCGACACAGCGGGGGATGGGAATCTCGACACAGTGGTGACAATCAGAGAAGGGCAAGCAGTTCATCGGCCCGATCGATCAGGTGCTTCGCTCCGGAATCGATCAGTTCCTGGCGGGCGCGGTAGCCCCAGGTCGCGCCGACGGCGGTCAGGCCGGCGTTTTTTGCGGTGTGCATATCGGTGGAGGAGTCGCCGACCAGCATGACCTGCCCCGGCGTCAATCCCATTTTCTCGACAATGGCCAGAGCTATTCGCGGATCGGGTTTGCGAAATTCCTCCTGTCGGTAACCTT
>CAZXSA010000048.1:0-23982 GCA_964642815.1 uncultured Planctomycetales bacterium
TCCTCGTTTTCGGCGTCCTTGATCACGATGTTGTAATCGCGAAGCAGGGTATCCTTCTGGCGTTCAAGATTGGTCAGGGCCAGGTTGTAACCCAATACCACCTGAAGCAGGTTTTGCCGAGCCACGGATAGGGCTTCGTGGGCGTTCAGTTCCACTTCGAGGTTGGAGGGATCGCGTTTGATCATGCGGGCCTGGATAGCCTGAAGCTGATTGCGCGAGGCCTGGGCGGAGCGCACATTCGGTTCAATCTGCTCGAAACTGCTCTGGAATATGCGTACCGCCTGCTGAATCTGCAGAATGACGTTTTCGATCTGGGCCCGGTAGGCCACGATCGCCTGAGCCTGCTGCAACCGGGCCTGTCGAATCTGGGCCTGGGGTCCGCGATCGGCGATTGGCCACTCGAACTCGATCGCCAGATAGTATTCGTGATAATCGTTCTCGCTCATCTGGCTGAATGCCCGGTCGGCGTTGGTCCCCAACCCGTCCACCAGGTAACGAAACACCACATTCAGTTTGGGCAAGGCCTGATTTTTAGCCGCCCCGATGGCAATCTGCGCCTTCTGGATGGCCAGTCTCGCTTCCCGCAATTCCGAGCGATTTTCCAGACCGGCGGCTACCTCGCCGATCCGATCAACCATCAAAGGCTCGATCGTCGGCACGTCGGACGGGATAATTTCGATATCCTCGGCCAGGTTCAAAGCCGGATCGTTAATCAGGGCCTTCAGCTTGTCCTCGGCGTTGCGCACGTTGTTGCGCAAACGAATAAACTCCGCCTGCTGCTGCTCGATCCGACTGCGGGTCATCTCCAACTGGATGGCATATACGTCGTAGCTGGCCAAGGCCCGCTGTTCCAACTGATAGAGAATATTTTCCAGGTCGGCGAGCAAACGGGCGGTCACCGAAATCAATCGTCGAGCCTGCATCAGCTCCCAATACGCCTGTTCCGTGTTATACACCGTCTCGCGTACCCGCTGACGCAGCTGCTCGACACTGGTCCGTCGGTCCAACCGATTCGTTTCGATCTGCGATCGGTTAAAATCCAGCCCGAAACCCCGCAACAGCGGCTGAGCAAACTCCACGATAAAGCTGTTAAAATAAGACGGGTTCAAGGTCTGAAAAGCGAGATTGCTGGAGGAACGCTGTAATTGATAGGCCGTCCGCACCGTCGCCCCGGTGGCCAACCTTTTGCGTAAACCGGATTCGAAACCGCGGGTCAATGATTCCGTACTCGTCAATTGCGACGCTGACGGCCGGTCCTGCTTGTCGTTCACAAAGCTCGTGTAAAAAACGGCGTCGAACTGGGCTTCGGCTTCGACGATCCGGGCGGCATCGATGGCCGGAGCGTAGGCGCTGGCCTGCATGTAATAACTATGCCGCAGTCCACGATCGATCGCTTCCGACAGAGCCAGGGAAACCTGGTTCGAGCGCCGGATCGATTCATATCGGGACAGAATCTTCTTGCGCCGCGTCTCGTATTGGGCAGCGATTCTTTCCTTACGGCTGTTTTTCTGCTCTGCGGTCGCATCCGTGGTGGCATCCACCTGACGCAACATCTCGGCCAGTTCGCGGTCCAGTTCCTCGACAATCCGCTGCATGTCTTCCGCGGGGTCTGGAATCTGTTCGTAGACTTCCTGCACCGTCACCGGCGAGGCGGGTATCTGTGGCTGCACCGGCGCGGAGGGAGCCTGTTCCGGCACGGCAACCGCCGGCTTGGTTGTGGTATCCTGGCCTGTCAGAATCGTCTCACTCTGCAACCGGGCTGATCGACGGCTCGCCGTCTGAGAAAAATCACTCTTGGGCTCTTGGCACCCCCCCATCGGCCACAGACATGTCAGAAATAGGACGGATAAGATCAGGTAATAGCAGTGACGCAAAGACATGCCAACTCCCCGGATTGAAACCACCGGTCATCGAAGGTACATAAACAAGGTACGCTAAACAAGGTTCCCGGGTTCGCCCGCCTCCCAAATCTCGCCAGCCGCCGGCCAACCCAGCCGCCATTCTAATCCCGCCGCAAGCCCTGTCAACGCAATAAAAACGGCCCCCTCGGCGGGGTGTGTGGCAGAAACGGCGGGGTGGGAGAAGGAGACTGAGGGACGGCGGGACAGAGCGAAGTAGAGATTGGACAAGGAACCACCTACCAGCCCGCGGCAGTTCACCTCGCCTTGGTGGGCCAGCAAGGGTTCACTCTTACCAGCCCGAAGCAGTTTACCCGCCTGCCTCGCCTGGGCGGGCCGTGGCGGGCGAGCAAGGGAACATTTTGCCAGCCCGCAGCGCGAGCAAGGGAATGAGACGCCGAGTAAGCAAGACAGCAAGTAAACAAGGCAGCGAGGCCAGACCGGCGACCTTCCTCGCTTACTTGCTCTCTCTCCAACTCGCTCGTCACCCATCTTCAGTAGTGACCCCCTTACCCTCTAGTAAAAACACCTAAAAGTTAGTGGTTACTATCATTTGTATCTCCTTCCATGACAATGCATTATGGCGCTTTTTGGGGAGGATTGGGTTCGTTTGGCGCTTTTACAATATTCACCACGGAGACACGGAGGGGAATATTTGTGACAGCGTGGTGGTGCAATAGCCGACCGGCTTTGCCGGGGAAAGTAGCAAGGGGGTGAGTGGAAAGTCGAATGCGGGGTTGATTGTCGTGACCATTGAAGCTCCTCCGGCGCGTGGAACGGGCGCGGTCAGATGGCCAGTGATAAAACACGTTAAGGTGACCCGTCGGAACGTGAAGGAGCGGAGCAGGTTGAGGAGGGAGCGAGTGAGTAAGACAGCGAGGCCAGATCGGCGACAGGCTGTTCGGCTCGCCACGACGGAATCGCTGCCGAAGGTCCGCCTCTACGGAATCCCTGCCTACTGCCTACTGTCCGCTGCCTACTGTCCGCTGCCTACTGTCCGCTGTTACCCTGAGTGGCTACCGAGGTGAACTGAAAATTCCTCGGACGGATCTTGCATCCGCTGGTTCTCTGATCTTTGCGTGACACACTGACTGTCCCTAATTATACAAGGGGGGTGGCGGAAATATCCGTCACCCTTTCAGGGTTTATCGTTCGGGGGGGCACCATATCCCCGGGTTGCGCTCCGCTCCACCCGGGGCTATCCTCCCAGGCCCCCGCCGGGGCCAAACGCACCGATGCCGCGAGCCCACCCCAACACCACGCCTCCCCAAACCCCGAACGAAAAATGCGAAACAGCCGCAACTGCCCTATTCAGGACGTGATAGACCCACCCGCTTGGTGCGATGCGTGCAACTCTCGGCATGACGCCCAAGCCACGCGCTGCCAGTCGTGAAGTCAAGAGAAAAGGATAAACTAGCCGCGTCCCCGTTTCACACTTTCTCGCCGAAGGTCCGCCGCGGCGGAAATGCTGATCGCTGATGACTGTTCACTGATCGTATGGTTTCCCCCGAATTCTCCGAATTGCCTGTCCATAAGCGTCTCAAGGAAAACTAGTTGCGTCCCCGTTTCACACTCGAACCGAAGACGAGGGTGGCAACATGCTGGCCCACCACTTAAGGAGGGCTCCGCGCACTATGTGCGCGAAGGTATGCAGCAGCATGGGCGTATCCCCTGCCTTCCAGATTCCAGATCGTACTTGGGTCACCAGCCCCATTGGCTTTTCACTGAATGTGTTCTTTTTGACTGACATAGGGGGCAAACACATAGGTGCAGGGAAGGCAATACCTGCATGTAGTGCTCTGGACCGCCAACTGTAGATCTTCTTGAGATAACTGCTTAGGTTCCTATTCAACCACGAGACCCGAAACGCCTTCGGTGGCCTGTTCGTTGGAGCCTTTGGCTTGAACTTCAAGAGGAAATCCACAAACATCTGAGTTGCACCCATATAGTCGGCAATCTGCTCTGCTACCTGTGTGGCTAACGCTTTGCCACCAACCTCCATCAAGAGTTCCACGAGTTCCGGTTTGAAAGAAGCCATCCTCTCGAGAGGAGGTGCTTTTTCCTTCCGCCAGTATTCTGCCGCCGTTTCGACGGCAGACACAAGCAACAACCATGCCATCTCAGGCTGTGATTCGGCTACCCATATCCCATCCTGAAACATCCTCGCCGAGCGCACCACATGAACCGCCTCTATCGGCTGGAGATCAGGAAGCCGTGAGAGGAGTGGTACGCTCGAAATATGCACTTGAGTGGTCATCCTTGGCATGACAGGACGTGCTGGCCGAACCGGCGGAAACGCAGGGTTCTCGTCCGCATATGTTCCAGTCGGCCTCCCCTTCGGATCAGGCGTGTCAAAGGCGCGTGTCATCCCGCCGGCCTTGAATGCAGTCCCAACTTCAAGTGACAAAAGAGAGGCAAGTTCGTCCTGGAGTTCCCCCCCATGATATCGTGTTGTATCGGTCTTTCCCCTGCGGAGGGGGCTCAAATCAAGTCCGAGACGGTGGGAGATTCGTAGTGTAAGAGCGGGGCATGAATGGAGGCATCGTTCTGAACGCACAAGGTTCAGCACTTCGTATGGTCCGAGTGCGCTCCTGATTTCACCAACGCATCGGGCTTCAGTAAACAAAGGATACTCACGCACCACACCATTATGGGGTGCAACCTTCCAGTTCTCGTATACCGGTGGGCCCTTTTGGCTGGCCTCCTTGGCATTTGTCCGATCTTTTCGTGACTGACGCACACTGCCTCGAACTGAGCCCATCGAACACTCCAATCAACTGTTCTGTTGCCATATCTTGCTGAGCGCCTTCTCCACTACCAGGCTCTTCCCAACCAATTAAACCAATTCGGGGGACAGCCAATTCGGGGGACACCCAATTCGGGGGACACCATACTCATTCTTGCCCTCTTATCGGGGGTCACCACTGGTATTAGCCTCGTCGGCCTGCTTTCGCGGTCTTCCCGGATATGAATACCATCACCCATGATCCGCCCTTCCACGTGCCGCCCTTTTACTTCATATACCCTCTAACGGAGCGAACGCATAGATTCCAGCCATCACGGCGGGCAATAGCCCGCCCTACGTCGCTTGACGGTCGCGGGTTTCAGAATGCCTGCCGGTTGTTGGGGGCAATCCTTTTTCGACCCTTGAGATAAAGCATACTGTAGAGCCAAGGGGTAGGCAAGAAAATATCGCCCGCATAGATGAAATTTTCATGTAACCTTGAGGAATGAAGCGGTCGGCCTGGGTCATCCGTGATTCCTCGCTCGGTGGCAGGCACAAACCGAAAACCGCCCCTGAAGGGGGCGTACTCGTCCGCGACGGTCCCGCCCCATCCGTCGTTTCCGTCATGGCCCTCCCCTCGGCGAAATCCGGCGTCCCTCGATGGCCTGGCCGCCCATTTCGGATACAATGGGCGCGTCCGTTGCTTGTGTTTGGAGAACAGTAGCTTGACCAGCAGGAACCCTACCGAATATGACCGCTTCTGCCCCGGCGAGGAGCATATCAAAATCTCCGCGGCCGTGTGCTGGGGCCGACGCAGGGCCAATTACCCCAAATGCCCTTCCTGCCCTTTTAACGAAGAGGGAAAACGCGAGGGCCAAGCCCAGAAATCCGTGGACACCGCCGGGCGGTCCACCGAATCCGAACCGGAACATCTCGAAAGCCTCTTTCAGGCCGATGAGATTCGCGGTCTTTGGCCTGACCCCTTGAATGTCGAGGCCACCTGGCGGATCGGGACCGCCGCCGCCCAGTTCCTTAAATCCGAACTTCGGGGATATGATCGCAGTCAGCAAGAAAGAGCCACCGTCCTGGTCGGCCGGGATATGCATAAAAGCAGCCCGGATCTGGCCGACGCCCTTATCGATGGCTTGCGTGGAGCCGGTGCTCCGGTCATCGATCTCGGCATGATCGATACCCCCCAACTGTATTTCGCGGTCAACCATCTGACCTGCTGTGGGGGAATTCAGGTCACCGCCGGCGCCCAATCCCCCCCCGCCAATGGCTTCAAAATCGTCGGCCTCCGCGGCCGCCCCGTCGGGATCGATACCGGCTTGACCAATATCTGCAAAATCGCCCAGAATAGCCGGCGCCGTCCCGGCAATCCGCTTGCTGAACTAAGTACGCTCGACCTTCGCGAACCATACATCCAATTCATACGCGGCTTTATTCGGCCCAACCGGACCGCCTTCTCCGTCGATCGGCCGCTCAAAATCGTCGTCGATGCGGCCAACGGGATGGCCGGCCGCTGGTTCCCCCTGCTCTTCGGCGAGGAGGATTGGTTGCAGATCAGCCGGATCAATTTCGAGCATAATGGAGAGTTTCTGCACGGTCCCAATCCTTTGCTTCCAAGTAACCTGACTCAACTCAAGGATCGTTGCGCCAGGGTTCGGTCCGACCTGGGGTTGTGCTTTGACGGCGATGCCGCCCGCTGCATGGTGATTGACGACACCGGCCAGGTGGTCCGGCCCGATCTTTTAACCGCTTTGCTGGCCGGATATCTGCTGAAGCAATTTCCCGGATCGACGATGCTTTACGACGTACGCTGCTCACGGATTGTCCCGGAGACCATCCGCGCCGCCGGCGGCTCGCCCCGCCGGGAACGTTGCGGCCAGACGTTCATAAAAAAGGCCATGTACGAAGCCAAAGCCCTCTTCGGTGGTCAACTAAGCGGGTATCTCTACTTCCAGGACAACGGCTATTGCGAATCGCCCATGATCGCCTTTGCCTATCTGGTCAACCTCCTGGCCGACACGGGCAAACCCCTCGGCGAGCTACTCGCCCCGCTTCGGAAATATGCGCACAGCGGTGAACGCAAATTTTACTGTCCGCGGGCCCCCACCATCATCGAGGAGCTGGCCGCTCGTTACGAAAAAGCCCGGATCGACTACCTCGACGGCATCACCGTGCAGCATGATAACTGGTGGTTCAACCTTCGCCCCGTTGCCGCCGAGGGTTTGTGCCTGCTCAATTTGGAGGCCGAGGACGACGATCTGATGCGAAGGAAATTAGACGAATTAACTCCCTTGCTGGGCACGCCCGCCTAAGCGGCGAGCCAACCATAAGAGGATTTTGAACGCATGAATAACCTCGAAACCAACCCATGCTACGTGCATCGCTATCTGGATTGCGGCCTGGAACTGGCCGTCCTGCCCATCCCCGGCCGGCCGATCGCGGCCATGGAAATACGCCTTTTCGCCGGCTTCGCCTGCGAGAGTCCCGAGCATCTCGGTGTCACTCAAGTGCTCAACGAGTCCATCACCAAGGGCACCGCCCACTATGATGGCCGAGGCTTGAACGACGCTTTCGACGAAATTGGCGCCACCCATGTTTCTCAGGTGGGACGTGAAACCTTTGCCCTGTCCTGCCTCTGCCTTCCAGAATTTTTACCCCGGGCGATTGCCCTTCATGCCGAACTGTTGCGCCGCCCGACATTCCCCGAAGACGCCTGCGCGGTGGCCGTCGAGCTGGCCCGGCAGGAACTGCTCGCCCTGGACGACGACCCTGACGAGCTGACTAAAAAAATGCTTTACAAGCAAGCCTACGGGCAGCCGCTGGGCCGACACGCGTTGGGTGAATCGGACACACTCGCCCGAATTAATCGGCAAGCCATCGTCGAACATTGGCAACATTATTTCTCCGCGGGGTGTATGTTTGTCACCTTGGCCGGCGCTGTCGATGTGGACGCATTGGCTGACCAATTTGAAAAAGAGTTCCAGGGTTTTCGTTCGGCCGATCCCAACGCCGGCTCGCAACGGGAAAGACCATGCTGGGAGCTGACCTTCACCCCCGCGCGACACCATTACACGAAAGAGCTTGAGCAGGAGCAGATTGCCATCTGCTTTCCCGGCTCGGCCGTCACCGATAACGATTATTACGCGGGACAGGTTCTTATCGGTGTACTTTCCGGCGGGATGAGCGGCCGACTGTTCACCGAGGTCCGCGAAAAACAGGGGCTGGTTTACTGGGTCGGAGCCTGGAGCGACCACCCTCGCGGCGCGGGATTCGTCCATCTGGGAGCCTCCTCGACCCCGCAAAATGCTGAAAAAACCTGCAACACGCTACTTCGCGAGATCGACCGGCTGGCCGACGATCTGACCCAACAGGAAATTGAGCGGGCTCAGGCCGGCATCGTCACCCGGGCCCTGACCCGCGGGGAAGTCACCCGCTCCAAGGCCGCTGAACTTTGTAACGATCTGTTTCATTACGGCCGGCCCATCCCGACCGAGGAGAAACTCGCCCGTATCCAGGCCGTCACCCTGAAGGACATTCGCCGCTACCTCGATGAGCACCCCCGCGACCGAATCAGCGCGGTCACCCTCGGCCCGCGGGAGATCGCATTTACCAGCGGCGGCTGAACCCGGAGAACCTGAAAGGATGTTTATGTCCGATTCGCCCTTCTTTGTACACCGCTTGGCCAACGGCCTGACCATCGTCATCGAGGTCATGCCCCACGTGAAATCCGCCGCTTGCGGATTCCTCGCCCGCACCGGGGCCCGCGACGATCCGGCGATCGCCGCCGGGGTGTCCCATTTCCTCGAACACATGTGCTTCAAGGGCACCCCCAACCGCACCTGGACGCGGATCAATATCGAATTCGACGAAATGGGCGCCTATTACAACGCCTTCACCAGCAAGGACCGTACCTTCTATTACAGTTGGGTCCGTACCGAGGACTTCGATCGGCAATTGAATCTCCTGGCCGACATGATGCGTTCCTCCCTGCCGCCCGAGGAATTCGACATGGAAAAAAATGTCATCCTCGAAGAGATCGCGATGTCCGCCGATGACCTGTCCTCATGCGCGTACGATTTCCTCTACGAGCAGGTCTGCCCGCAAAGTTCACTCACTTGGCCCGTACTTGGCTACGAACGAACAATAAAAGACCTGACCCGCGAGCAAATGTCGGAGTATTACCAGAGACGCTATGCGCCCAATAACCTGATTTTGCTGGCCGCCGGCAACCTTGAACCGCAAGAGGTGATTCGCGCGGCCGAGCGATGTTGTGGTCACTGGACCGCCGTCACCCACCTCGGCCCGGCCCGCCATGCCCCCGAGGTCCGCCGTGGTTCCGCCGGCCGGCAACTCGATCGCTTCCATCAGCAGGCCGTGCTGCTGGCTTATCCTTCCGTCTCGGCCTGTGACCCGCTCGACGAAACCGCCGAGGCCGTCGCCGCCATCCTCGGCGGCGTGAATTCTCGTTTCTATTGGAACATCATCCAGAAGGGTATCAGTTCCCGGGCCGGAGTCTTCCGCGAGGAATACGCCGATTTCGCGTTGGTCGTCATGTTCGGCCTGTGCGAACCGGAAAACTGCGAAACGCTGCTCGAAGCCATGCGCCGCGAAGCTCGCCAGTTGGCCGAACAAAACGCGGAAAACAAGGAAATCCAGCGGGTGAAAAACTTTAGGCGAACCTCGCTGGCCAACGAATCCGAAGCGCCTTTTTATCGTCTCAATCAATTGCTGGACGATATCGATTATCGTGGCGCGCCCCGGACGGCCGCGGATCGTCTGGCCGCCGTCGAGGCGGTGTCGGCCGATACCATCGCTGATTATCTGGCCCGATCCCCCCTGACCGGCGAAGGATTCCTGGTCAGCGTCGGTCCAAGACAATGGCCTAACGGTGGCTAGCGTGCAAACTCAAACAACCCATAACGGCAATGTTCCTTTTGCCGTGGAGCTCCCCGTGGCTCGCGAGGTCGCGGCGCTCCCCTCAAATGTTTTTCTGCCCACCGCCCGGTTGGTGCAACGCTTACCCATGCCCATGCCGCGCTGGCGGGCGTTGCTGGAACTATTCGTCGTAGCCCCCGTTGGTTTGTTCTTCATGACCTTAATTTACTCAATCCTCAACCTGTTTTCTCATCATGCGGGGCCGTGGCCGCAAGTGGCCGATAACATTATCCCCGGTATTTCGCTGCTGATCGTCGGGTTGTTGGTGCTTCGTCTGGCCGGCCACCATTGCAGGACCATCGGTTGGACTCGTCGAAAATGGTTTGTGAACACGGTTATCGGCTTGGCCTCGCTGATTCCCACATACCTGATTTTGTTCTGTGCGGGAATGATTCTGATGTTGATCAGTCCCGGCCTTATGGAAAAACAGATTGAAACCCAAGAGCGCATCAAGGAAGTCATTCCGGACATGCCGTTTCCCGTCATCGCGCTTTTAATGATCTGGGTAACCTTCTGGGAAGAGTTTATCTTCCGCGGTTTTCTGTTGACGCGCTTGCATGCCCTCTGCCGTCGCTGGTGGCTGACCGTACCCGCCGGCGCTCTTTTCTTTGGCTTACTCCACTTGTGGCAAGGCCCGGTGGCCGCGGTGGTGATCGGTCTCCTTGGTCTTGTCATGGGCACCCTTTTCGCCTGGAGAAAAAGCCTGATCCCCGGCTGGGCCTTTCACTTTGCCCACAACGTCCTTATCGTGCAATTGATCCATTCCGAACTCATCAACCTGCCAGGCTGAGAAAACCAACGTCACATCGGCGGAAATCCGGCCCATTTCTTTTATAGGCCTGTTACAGTTTATTGATGAACATACTGGTCCAAGATCCAGCATTCGCGGTAGGATTTTTCCGTGGCTATTTTCCCCCTCTCTCCCTCTCTTTGTCTTTCCCTCCCTCTCCGTCTGACTCAATGCGTAAAGTATGGGATTGTAGCGGGCAGGTTTACGACAAAGGCTGGGTTACGAATTGGCCGGCTGACTGCTGGTCGGGGCAAGAACCTTGATGATTTGCCTGAGGACGATTTCCCGGTCGTCGGGAGTAATGATGACCGCCCTGATTTCGTGTTCCCCCGGTTCGCGGAGAACGCCTTGAGCTTGGAAGCTTCCCTTGCCCATTTGCGTGTCGTTGTTCGTCCAGATAATCTGGGAGCCCTCGCGTAGCTTATCGGGAATCTCGACGCTCAAATTGACCCACATCGGAGCCACCCCCACGGGGTCTCCATGAACCCGCAATCGTGCCGGGATTTCCGGAGGGGCAATTTGCTCGCGATTCGGAACGGGTTGCTCCTCGGTTCGAGCGGGCGTCCGCGGCGCCGGCTGCGGCGGGGTGGCCGCGTATGGTTGACGAATGATCCGCCGAGGAGTGGGTTCCTGACGTGGTGTCGGACGCACCGTACTGGGGGTCGAGCGAACCGGCTCCCGCGGCGTCAATACGGTCGGCTCGGCCGGCGCTTCACCGCTCGGAATCCTTGGCGGAGGATTGTTGAACACCAAGCTCTCACCGGTATTCGTGACGGTTCGGTCGGTTGCGCGACCTCTGGGCGTCGGTTGCGGCGTACGCGGTTGATAAGGCTGGGGACGTTCCGGCCGATCTCGCACCAACTCCGGACCCGGCGGTCCAACCGGGTAATCCTTCATCACCAGCGTACTGGTCGCCGGAGGGGTCTTGGGTAACACGTTGATCGTATCCGCGAAGAACGCCGCCGCCACCTGCGGCCGACGTTCATGGCCCAGCCCGGCCACGTATTTTGCCTGCACGTCGAAATGGTGCTGCCGATACCACCGTACGGCTTTCTCGCTATCGTCCCGGCAGACCTTGATGTCGTTTTCACCCCAGAAAATACCCACGCGCATGTCCCGGTAGCGCGGAACCTGCGTGGGATTCAACATCGCCTCGTTGAAATTCGATCCGCGCACGGCGATGCAACTAAACCGCTCCGGATAGCGATTGACGAGATAGTGAGCCATGTAACCACCGGACGAAAAACTCGTGGCCAGCACCCGCTCCGGGTCGGCGTTCGTGCGGCGGAAAACCTCGTCCATGATCGCCATGATCGCCTGCTCATCCTTGCGTACATAAGGCAAGGTCGGATCGCGCAAGGGAAACTGCATCGTCAGGCTATCGCAGGTCCGCAGGTCGGGGGCGATGACGATGAACCCATACCGATCCGCTTCTTCCTGCCATTCGCGAATCTGCGGTCCGGCATTGTCGTATGGTTTCAGCCCGTGAAAAGTCACTACCACCGGCCAGCGTTCCTTTTTAGGATGCCGTCCATTGTTGGCTACATAATCCTCGGGAAGATACAGGTAATAGGCCGTCTGCGTCGTCGGCTCCATCTCCCGGCTAACCCGACCGTTGCCCGGCTTCTGTGGCACGGCGCAGCCGAGCGAACCCAACATGGTTCCGAACACCACGCTGACCGTCGCCCAATACATCACCCTCGTTATAGACACCACCATTGCCTCGCCTTTGTTCGCTCGATATAAACAGCACCCTTCCGGGCCGGCAACCGACGCATTTCGCGCCAACACCCATCGGCAGGCCCTGGAAACCACCTTTAGCCTGGCAGGATCGTTTATCCTACCTAAAAACCCGGCCGCCACCAATCCAGACAGATATTACCACCTTTGGTTAGCCGAAACTTCACCCCGTAAGACAGACATACGCTTAAAACGCCTTGCGGGATCATTCTCTCGTTCAAAAATATTTTCATCATTACTGCATATTTTCGGCATCGTTGTTCCGTCTTTTTATATCGAGCCGGGCAAGCTTTTGGGATGAAGAAATCTGAGTAATTTGCCCTGATTATCGTCGATGAGGGAGGCAAGTCAGGCAAGGCGCCCGTGTTTCAAGACCGAACAATGCCATGATCTATAGATCGAACGCGAGACGGGCCCGGTACGTTCGGGCGAACAAGCCCAGAATTCGTCCGAGCATGTACGCGAAATAGAAGCCCAAACCAATCAGTACGGTCCAGGCCAAGGCCCCGGCAATCAGATTCAAAAAGCCCGCTTCAATCCCCCGGCGGGCCGCTTCCATCATCTTCGGAGCCGCCCAGTTCATCACCGCGATCATGACCCCGATATAAAGCCCCATATACAGCACCACGATCAGATACAAAAACAGATAGTGACCGATCAGCCGCGCGATCGACAGTAATATTTTCGTGGGGTTGAATCCATTGACCATATTTCCACTGGCCAACCCGATGATGTTCATGGGGATCGGCAGGGTCAGTAGCGTAAGGATCAGTATATGGCTCGGCTGCATCAAGGGAGCCAGATCGTCCGCTTGGGTCGGAAAACCCTTGCCGGAGATACTTAACAAGACCATGATCGCCAAGGCATAAAAAGCCACCAGGGCCAGATAGCCGCCGAGAGCCGAGCCGATCCTCGACATATTCCAGGTCAAGGGCGGGGGCTGCTCATGTCCACCCGAGGTCGCCCGGATGGTGTCGATCATCAGGTAGTAAGCCAGGGCCCCAAAAAGAACCCCCTCCAGGGCAAACATTCCCAACATGAACTGCCCCAGCCAGGTGACCTCCGTCTTCTCGGCCACCTCGTTCAAATTCGACACCGCGACAATGCCCACCGCGCCAATCACCGGCAGAGCGATCATCCCCAAGGCCGCCGCCATCCCGATAAAAATCGCGGTAATCCCGGGCAGCGGATACAAAACCGCTCCGGTGAACCCGTTGTAGAAATTAATCTTGGCCTTGATGACCCCGGCATCCTTGTTGTATTTCACGTAGCCGCTCTTGGGGATTACCGTGCTGGGAATGTCCGCCCCGCATTGAGCGCAAATCAGCTCCGCGTACACGTCCTCGCAGCGGATGACTTTCGCGCATTGCGGACAGACACGAACGGTCGGGTCGGTGCTGACCGCCTTACGCTCCACGGTCTGCACTGCGGCCGCCTGGGCTTCCTTGAGAGTCATGGGTTTGCGGTTCCGATCGCGAGCCACCACGTGGCCGTTCGACTCCATCGTGGCCAGGGAGTCCAGATCAAAACCCAAATCTTCCTTGGAGGGCCCCGCCTCGGAGGCCGGCAGCTTGATCGGTTTTCGGCAACCGGGACAGCGAACTCTCTTCCCCGCCCATTCCGGCGGAGCGTCCAGCACCTTTTTGCAGTTGGGGCACGTTACTTTCATTTTATTCCGTCAGGACAGGTTATAGGGGCGCATCTCGCATAACACATCGCCGGCTATCTGAATGCCGCTGTTGCGAACCCGGAATCAACGATGGAAACTTCGTTACTGATTTCCGAGGAGTGCGCCAATCCAACACGTTCATTATCGCATACATACTCCGTAAGTCAACCTCCGAATGATTAAATGAATTTGAACAATTCATTAAGCAACGCAGGCTCCATACCAACACGCTGCTCTCATCGGCCGCTGCTTGATCGTTCGGTATATCCAAGATGACCGGGTTGGCTGGTTATTTTCCTTTGTGTTTAAGATCGCGTCCGCTAAATAATTATTTTTTCTATTGCCTCGCCAAATCTGGTGGTGCATCCCCTCCCATGATTGACGTAAGTCATCGACGGGAGTAGTCTCCAAGAATGCCCCTGTTCTCCTCGGAATGAAATCGACTTTGCGTCCGCATGGACAACCAAGGGAGAAACGGAGCCGATAATTGAATTTATACCCCGTGACATCCACCGAAAATGTCCTGGAATCGGGTATCCTTGGTCGGCAAGCCGGATGCGTAATATTATCGCGTTTTTTCGTCTTTGCCCTGCCAGCCATCACCTCCTGCGCGTACTTTCCGCAGACCCTGGATAGCGAGGCGAAAGAAGCCCTGGCCGCCCTCGATCCGCAAACCACCGGCCTCGACGAATGGCTCGATCATTATAGCCACTCCCACTTGGACCACGGTTGCACCATGCAACTGTTGGGCGATGGGGAATCATCCTTCCAAGCCATGATCGAGTTGGTTGATTCAACCCATGAGCACCTCAACGTAGCCACTTGGGCCTTCGATAGCAATATGGCCGACTATCCGCCGGAGGCTGAAGATTTCGCGGACCTGCTCAAAACCAAGGTCGGTCAGGGCGTACACGTTTGCCTGCTCGTCGATCCGATCGCCCAACGGTTTTGGTCCCAGGATACTTTGTTGGAGCAAGTGCGGGAGGCAGGGGTTGAGGTAGGATATTACACGGCAACGATGAACCACCGGCTATTCAATAGGTTTCTATATCGTCAACACAAAAAGCTCATCATAGCCGACGGTCGGTGGGCAATACTCGGCGATGTCAACTTCGGCGTACGCTACCTCGGCCACGAGAAATGGCGCAGTACCAATGTATTACTGAGCGGACCGGTGGTAAACACTCTTCAGCGGGATTTCTTGCGCGACTGGCAGGCCATTGGCGGATCGCTTGAAGCGGAGAGCCTGTATCTACCCGTATTGCCGGCCGATGGTTCGCTGGCTGTCCGAGTTGTCGACCAGCGTCCGGCGGAAGACGACTTTGACTTGAATACCACGGTCGCGGCGACCTTACGCTTCGCCAGACACCGGGTGGATATCGAAGCACCCTATTTTAATCCCACGGCTTGGCTGTCCGAAGCCCTCTTGGAAGCCGCGGCCCGCGGCGTCGAGATTCGCATCCTCACCAACGCCGCCGATTCGCAGAACCAGCCGTTCAGCTATCCGGCCACCGCCTACTGGTTCGAGACGTTGCTGGCAGGCGGCGTTCGCGTGTTCCTCTGGGATCGGCCGGACAGCACCATGCACTCCAAAACCATGGTCGTGGACGATCGCCTGGCCATGATTGGAACCTACAATTTCAACGTTCGCAGCATCATGTGGGATACCGAGGTGGCGGTATTTTTCAACGATCCGCCGGCGGTGGAGCAAGTGCGACAAATGACCGAGGGAGGATTCGAGCAGGAGTGCGTTTTCGAGATCGATCTCGACTGGTTACGCGCCCAGCCTCCAAGCGAGCAATTATCCTGGGAATTCATTCACTTGTTCGGTTGGCTCTTTTGATAACGCGAATCAAAGCACCTCCGACCGCAAATTCGAATGTTGGTACAAAGGGATTTTGACGGTTGCCGTCGATAGGAGTGGCCCCAAGGCAAACCAACGACGAAGCGCATAACGGGCGGTGATAGGATGCATCCGCTTGTAGGCTATCCGTTGAGAAATTCTATTTAATCACTCGCCCTATCCGAAATGGACACGCCCTCCGGACAAGGCAGTTCCATCCGCAATTTGGCCAGCGCCTTGCGCTCGATCTGGCGCACCCGTTCCTTGGTAACTCCCAATAGGCCGCCGATCTGCTCCAGAGTCATGGCCGCCTCGTTCTTCCGCAATCCATAATGACGCACCAGAATATCCCGCTCCCGAGCGGTCAATAAAGCCAGCCCCTTGCGGACCAGATGCCGGGCATGTTCGATAAAAGATTCCCGATCCTCGTCCTGCTGTTCCGGGGTGACGGACAACACCTCTTCCATTCCGGTCACGAGCTTGGCCGACTGGTACATCTGCTCCGGAATGATCCGGGCGTAGTTCCTCATGATCGCCCACGAGGCATAGGTACTGAATTTGAAACCCCGGGCGTAATCGAATTTCTCGACCGCCCGCATCAGGGCCAGATTACCGTCGCT
Source organism: uncultured Planctomycetales bacterium (assembly GCA_964642815.1). Taxonomy (GTDB): domain Bacteria; phylum Planctomycetota; class Phycisphaerae; order UBA1845; family PWPN01; genus JAAYCU01. The sequence continues at coordinate 16,230 of CAZXSA010000048.1, forward strand.
GACCACCTCAAAGAAACATGACGACTGCCCCACGTGCCGCCGGGCGATGCTCACCACCAAGCGGAGATTGGCTCGGAGAATGTCGTTCTTGACCTGATCCGCCTGCGTCAGCAAGGTTTCGATCCGATCCATCAATTCGACATCGGCCTTCAATACATCCAGCCGGCAGCGTAACTGGTGGGCTTTGAACTTCAAGTAGTTGTACCGGCGGAAAATCTCCCGTTCCTGATCGGCCGCCAGCAAAGGCTGACGATACAAATCCTGCAAATAAGGTGGCAAGTCCGCCGGCGGGCGAATCCGTTTCCGCGCCCCCGCTTGCGAATCCTCGGACTTGGCCAGGATTCGTTCGTCGGCATCGGTGGCGTCGAATTCCTTATTGGGGATATAATCGATTTCTCGAGCCATCAGGAGGCGGGCCCGCACTTCCCGCGCAATGGCTAATACCGCGCGGGCTGATCGGCCGAACCGTCGCCCCACCGCATCGGGAGATTGATCCTCCATGACGACCGCATCATGGATTGCCTGCATCCGCGGATCGATCACCGGCTGCTCGTCTTGGCCGAACAAGGCTGCTTCCGGATGATCCTGGTCATACCGCCGGAGGGTATAACGCACGGTTTCCACCGCCCGCCCCATGCGAGCGGCGATCAATTGCGACAACTCATGCAAGCGCACGCGGCGATCGGCCAGCTCCCGCCGGGCCATCTCCACGATCCGATCCTTCTCCTGCCCCGAAAGCTGCTTGAACGCCGCCCCCCGCTTAACCAGGTCCGTATGACGAGCCACGAACCGCCGAACGCTTCGTTCGGTAAAGGCCATCCGTATCGAACGGTCCGGATAGCGCAGCTTTCGACCCGGCATGCCCCGCTTGCGCCAACGACAAATCGTCTTCGTCGATACGCGCAGCCGCTCGGCCAGTTCCTCCGTACTCCAGCACGCCATGGGCATCGCCGTCACGGATACGGGGGCGGACAGGCTCAAATCCTCAACCAGAACAATCAAATCCTCAATCAGCGACGTGCCGGTTAGAACCTTGTTGACGTATTCGCCCTTGGGTCGATATCCCGTGATCTGGTGACAAACGAATTCGTACGGATAGCGTCTGTTCGATTCGAGTAGATCGATCAGATCCTCCGTCGCGTCAAGCTGTTTCAATCGCAAACGCACAGGGGAGAGCCGCAACTGGTGGGCCAGCTCGGCCAGACATTTGTTGTGATACTTGGCCATGGAAGGACTCCCGGGGCCACCTCTTCCTCGGCCCCAATAGCCGCCGGTTTGGCCTGAAGCCCTCGGGTTGACCAGGGCATCGGCGGCGAGGATTAAACCCGGTGCGGGGGGATTACGTCAGCCGAATATTTCGCCATCTTTCAGCCGACCGCACACATTCATGACCCGTCGGGGGGAGGATAAAAAGCAGGCAAATCTCCGACGGCTCATCTACCATTATTATCGTCGTTCTAACGAAAAAGGTCAATAACCGCAAAGGGTTATCAACGAGCAGTACGCCAAGGAATCACTCTACCCGCGATGATTGACCCCGCGACCTTCCCATAAAGCTTTCTAACAAAAGAATTTAAACCGTCCCCTCGGCAAATATACGATTCCATCGCCCTTCCTGGGAATAGCAAGGAAAGATTTTTCGTTATTCTCCGATAAAAAAATAATATTTGCGCATGGGCTGCATATACTGCATTATGGATTCAATTTCCTCGTGTGTTTATCTTATAAAAGGTCCGAATTTATCTCCATGATCGTCTCGGCATTTCCGATGCGCAAGGGGATGCACGAGGATCTTTCAAAACCATTATTTTTTGATACCTCACGATAGGAAATGGTTATTAACATGCACGTTCAGTTGATCCATCCACCACAGAGAATCTCAGCCACGAATTACGTGTCCGCCGTGGCTATTCCACCGCTGGGGCTGGCTTACCTGGCATCCGCTCTCGAAGCCGCCGGTCATACCGTCTGTGTCATCGACGCCGTCGCCGGCGATGTCAACCATATCGAGAGGGTTCAGGGCCAGGCTATACGCGGACAATCCTTCGACCAAATCGTCGATGCCATCGATCCACAGGCAGACCTTATCGGGATCGGTCTGATGTTCTCCTCAAGCTGGCCCTCGATGCGCGAATTGTTGCGGCTCATCAAAACCCGCTGGCCTAACAAGATGTTGGTGGTCGGTGGCGAGCACGCAACCGCCCTGCCCGAGCTGATCCTGAACGAAACAACCGCCGACCTCTGCATTGTCGGAGAGGGCGAAGTCACCCTCGTCGAATTATGCGATCGACTGCAACAAGGGCGTGCGCTGGATGATTTACCCGGCCTCGTTCGGCGCGTCGGTGAGCGTATTGTCACCCACCCGCCGCGTGAACGCATCCGCGATATCGACGACATCCCCCTGCCCGCCTGGCATCACTTCGACGTCCAGGGTTATATCGCTCTCCGCCAGCCGCACGGCAGCGCCGACGGCCGATCCATGCCCATCCTGGCCACCCGCGGATGCCCCTACCGTTGCAGTTTCTGCAGCGCCTCCGGCACTTGGACCACCCGCTGGATCCCCCGTGACCCGGTTCGCCTGGTGGACGAAATGGAACTCTATATGCGCCGTTACGGGGTTAATGATTTTCATTTCGAGGACCTTACCGCCATCGTTCGCAAAGATTGGACTCTGGCGTTCTGCAATGAAATCATCAAACGCGGCCTGAAAATTTCCTGGCAGATGCCCTCCGGTACCCGCAGCGAAGCCATCGACGAGCAGGTCGCCCAGGCCATGTTCGCGGCCGGCTGCCGACAATTCACCTACGCCATCGAATCCGGCTCGCCCCGCGTGCTGGAGCGGATTAGCAAGAAAATCAAAATCGAAAACGTCTTTGCCTCGGCTCGTTCGGCGATGCGGGCGGGAATCCGCGTGCAGGCCGCCTTTATCTTCGGGTTCCCTTTCGAGACCTTCCGCGACCTGCTGGCAACTTACCGCACGATTCTTCGCTGCGCGGTGACCGGGTTCCACGAGATTAATATCGCCGCCCTGGCTCCGTTGCCTAACACTCCCATCTTCCGCGAACTTCAGGACGCCGGCCGTCTTGAAATGAATGACGATTATCTCGACTCCATCTTCGGCTATATGGATTTCCGCAAATACCGATCCTGGCACCCCGCCATCCCTGACTGGCTCCTGCAGACCATGATTCTCTTCAGCTACGCCAGCTTTTTCGCCTTGTCGTACCTGCTGCGTCCCCGGCGTCTCTGGCGACTTTTCCGCGGGCTGTCCGGCACCCAAACCGACGGCAAACTTGCTAAAATCATCAAGGGCCTGCGGACCAACACCCGGCTGCTTAAAACCGCTCCGACCTGACCGGTCCCCATGTTCAAAAACTTGGGAAAAGAACGGATGCGCTCCATGCATCAGAGTTCATGCGCGGTGTGAAATAGCGCGGTTGCCCTTCCGCCCGCTTAACGATAAAATCCCATCGCCCGCCCCGATTGGAGAGCAAACCGGCCAGGAAGCGCGGTCCCAAGGCCTGAAAGGTTTGCAAGGGTGGGCTGTTGTCGCCACCGAAGGCGCTGGCCATATAGAGATGGCCTGCTGTATGAACGATAATCTCATAGACCGGCTGACGGTCCCGCGATGCGGATAAAGACCGTTTGTCCGATAACCCATGAAACCTTGTAGTCAGGAGATCAATCATCATGCCACTAGTACCTATGCGAGCATTGTTGGACCATGCGGCGGAGAATGACTATGGACTGGCCGCCTTCAACGTCAACAACATGGAGCAGATTCAGGCGATCATGATGGCCGCCCAAGAAACCGATTCGCCGGTCATCATCCAGGCCTCCCGCGGCGCTCGGTCCTATACCAACGACGCCTACCTGCGTCATCTGATGCTGGCCGCCGCCGAACTGTATCCGAAAATCCCGATCGCCATGCACCTGGATCATGGCAACTCACCGGAAACATGCTTCAGCGCGATCGAGCAGGGCTTCACGTCAGTGATGATGGACGGTTCCCTGCAAGCGGATGGTAAGACGCCATCGAGTTTTGAGTTCAACGTCGAAGTCACCAGCAAGGTGGTTAAGGCTGCTCACGCCAAGGGTGTCACCGTGGAAGGCGAACTGGGCTGTCTTGGTGGTATCGAGGACGGCCACGGCGCCGGCCTCAGCGAGGATGAAGCCCTCAAGCACCTGACCAACCCCGATCAGGCCGGCGAATTCGTCGAGAAAACCGGCGTCGATGCGCTGGCCGTCGCCATCGGTACCAGCCACGGAGCGTACAAATTCACCAAGAAACCGACCGGCGATGTGTTGGTCATGAGCGTTATCGAGGAAATTCACAAACGTCTGCCTAATACCCACATGGTGATGCACGGGTCGTCCAGCGTACCCCAGGAACTGCTTGAAATCATCCGCAAGTATGGCGGGAAGATGAAAGAGACCTATGGCGTGCCCGTCGAGGAAATCCAGCGAGGCATCAAGCACGGCGTGCGTAAGATCAACGTCGACACCGATAACCGGTTGGCCATCACCGGAGCTATTCGCAAGGTCTTCGCCGAGGATCCCAGCGAATTCGATCCGCGTAAATATCTGACCCCGGCCCGCGAGGCCATGAAAAAGCTTTGCGTCGAGCGGATGGTCGCTTTCGGCCAGGCCGGCAATGCCGGAAAGATCAAGCCCATCACCTGCAAGGAAATGATCGACGTTTACGCTCGACGCAAATAACCACACCATCGATTGAAAAGATACTTCCGGCCCGGGGACGCTAACTCCCCGGGCCTTTTTATGTCCGTTGAGGTGGCTTCCATCAATCCGTATTGAACGGAAAAACCGAACGGTCGACCACCGCCGGAGTAAGCTGTTCGATACCCAGTTTCAAGGCCGGAGAGTCGGGCAGCAGACGGAAGTCCCCCTGCTCGATCGCGACGAAACGCGGATCGGCCTCAAGACTGTGACCTTCGACGCCATAGGCGCATTGCTCCCGCAGCATCGCCTCGGCCCACGCCGAGTTTTGCGTGCAAAAATAGAGGTTGCGATCGGATTGGCATTCACGCAACAGCGCCGGCGGATAATTGCGAATACTGCCTTCGGTCAAGGCGGGAAGCTCCTGGTTGGTCGAGTAAAAGATATTTCGCTCAATGACGGTCCCCGACAAGTCGCCATACGGCAACACAATAAAGCCGCGGCTTTTGCGGACCCCCTCCCGGTGACACGAGCGGATATCCGCGAAAATATTGTTCGTAAACGTATTATTACCCTTGTTGATAAAACCCTCGCCGCAGGTACGCCACACGATGTTGTGGGTGATCATGGTTCCATGCTGATCGTCGTCACAGCGGATGGCGGCGTTCATGTGCGGTCCGGTCGAATCGTGGATGTAGTTTCCGCGAATGACGTTACCACGGCCTGTACCGGATATGTAAATCGCGTTGCCGTCTCCAAGCGTCTTCATGACCTCGAAAATCTCGTTAGCCTCCACGACATTATGGCGACCGTGCAGAAACGGCTCACGCTGAGCCCAGCTCGAGGCTTTTATCTCGGGAGGCAGGACCGCATCAACTTCCCACCAGCGGATCGTGCGTGCACACTCTTTAGTCCCGGTCCGCTCCCAGAGAATGCGCCCACTGACCACGACGGCCGTATAGGGACAATCGTGGATCAGATTGCCGGCGATGCGGTTGGAGCCGCTTTGCCAGACGAAGACGGCCGGCGAGTGCCAGAGCAGTTCGCCCACGTGGTGGATGTGGTTACCCTCGATGCGATTCTCCCGGTTGACATCCTTGGTTCCCGGGCCGTAACCCGCCAGGAGAACTCCTACACCACCGGTATGGGCGATAAGGTTGCCGCGCACCGTGTTTCGCTGGGCATGCAAGTCAAGGCGAATGGCGGTCCCCCCTGTGTTGACGAAACGGCAGGCCTCGAAAACACATTCCTCCGCCCCGCGTAAGCGCACGAGCGCGGTCGGCCGATCGAACATCTCCCAGTCGTGCTGGAGACCCAAGCCGGTTTTGTTCGGCGACCAGGCATATCGATTACCGTGGGTGAATTGCAGGCCGCGAAAAACGAGTCCCCTGACCGGTCGATCCCGCGGCCCCTCGTCATCTATCGCGCCCTCGATACGGATCATTTCCGTCAGGGCTGGAGCAACAATTTCAGCGGACGGCCTGTCGCCCTCCGGCCAAAGATAGATTCGGCGGGCCTGGGCATCAAAAACCCATTCCCCCGGCTCATCCAGAACCTCAGGAGCGTTCTCGATCCAGGCGGTTCCGCCAGGAAAGTGCCCGAAGGTCACCTTTTCCAGAGGGTAGGTGGCCGGCACATTGGTCCGTATCAGGCGCGCGAACGTGTCGAAATCGGTGATCGGAAGAATGTTCATCGTCCACGGCCATCGGGGAACCACAATCAGTTCCCAACGACAACCCTTCGGCTCGCCCCGCACCGTTCCCTCTGGAAACAGTATTTCGTGTCTGGATGCCACGGATTTCGTAGATTGGTCCCGTGCCGAAGTTTCTGTCGGCACCGATATCGGTACGAAACCGGCTCCCCGCGCCCGAGGTAAGCGCCGATCGCCATCGTAGAGGACCAGCACATCCTGTATCGTCGAGGGAACCGGGGCCGACCACACTTTGCCTCGGGCAGCTTCAGAAAGCCCGCGCGGATTGTAGCCGCGCTGCCACCCGCGGATCGGCACACCAGCACTAAGGACCGGCAGCTCCCCCGGCCAGGCCTCATAGGTGGTGGTGTATCCTGGTGCCACCGAGTCTTCCAACAAGAACATGACCGGATGTTGGATTCGGTAGGTTCCGCCCCTCAGCAACACGCGAACATCTCGTTGAGGTTCACGCTGATGTAAAATGTTTACGGCCCTGCGGGCGCGTTCAAGCGTGGCGAACGGCCGATGCACCGTTCCAGGGTTCGCATCGTTGCCATGCGGAGCAATCACGAAATCCGCCGTCGGTCCTGGCGCACAGCCCGGCAGGCCACCACAAATAAATACCGTCATGGCGAGCGCCAATGGGACATAACTCCAACTGCATTTTCGCCATTTGTCGTAATGAGACATTGGCTCTTCCTCGCAATAATAGTTGCGCAACCGGTTAATCTACACGGTCGGATCGAAGTTAGGCACGATCAGGCGTTCGCCGTCGCGTAGGGCGGACTCATGGGCGACGATGCCGGGTGCGGTGTAGGCGACGGCCTCATATACATCAACAAGGGGTTTGCGTTTTTCGACCAAGGCCGTCACGAACTCGTGGGTGATGAACGTATGCGACCCGCCGTGACCGCTCTCCCGGCGTAATGGTTGCGGCAGCATGGTCATATAATGCTTGGGGATTTCGATCTGTTCGGAAGCAGCTTGCCCGTCCCGCCCCCATCCCAACATGGACACTCCGCCTTCCTGGCGGGGCATGAAGAAGGACATCTTATTGCCGTACCACGTCGCCCGCTCGACCACCGGGGCGGCCACATGCCAGAAAACCGAAACTCGCGAGGAGTGCCCCCCCGAGGTTTTGAAAAAGCCCGTGGTGTTCCAGAACGGATTGTGGTACAGGTTGCTCTGGAGCACCTCATGGTCATCACCCCAGCCGACAGCGCTGACTTCGGTGAAACGTTCACCGGTAACACTGGTCAGATAACTGGTGCAGTGGGTCGGGTAAAGCATGGGCGGCATCCCGTATCGCCAAGTCGGCAGGCCCCGGTCATCATAATAATATTTGAGCAGCTTTTCGTGATGATATTCGAGCTCGGTGAAGAAAAT
>CAZXSA010000049.1:0-23338 GCA_964642815.1 uncultured Planctomycetales bacterium
CTTTGCGGGCCAGCAACGCAAAATCCCTTCTGCTGCAATCCCCCTCTCCGGCCCGAACAAAGAAGGGAGTTGCTGGTCTGCCCTATTAACAACCCGCGTTGTCCTCGTGCCAAGCGAGGATAACGCGGTTTTTTTTGCGCTCACCAAGCCCCTGGATAACCCGGATTATATATTGGGGTATCACACGGAGTCCACGAAGATCACGGAGAATAAAGAAGTTACAAGAGAACAAGGGGAGCGACTATTCCGACAAAGTGCATTCATCCGGACTGAAGCGAACCTCGCTTTCAACCCTATTTCATCGTTACTCCGTGCTCTCGGTGAACTCCGTGGTGAATAATCCGGGATAACCGCCGCTACCTTTTTTCACCGACCATGGCCAGCCCCAATCGTCGCTCCCGAAGCCAATCCAACCATTGATCCATCCCTTGCCCGGTCTTGCTGGAGTGCAAGATCACTGGTGCCTTGGAATTGAGACGGGCCAGATCCTGGCGGACCCGTTCGAGGCTGAAATCGAGTACGCCCACAAGATCCATCTTGGTGATCAGCACCGCATCGGCTCGCTGGAACAGGGTGGGGTACTTGGCCACCTTATCATCGCCCTCTGGAACGCTCAAAAGGACTACTCGCACATGCTCGCCCAGATCGAAGGCGGCCGGGCAAACCATGTTCCCCACGTTTTCGATGAATAAAAAGGCGACTCCGTTCAAATTTAGGGTATCCAACCCCCGGGAAACCTGCGTGGCGGAAAGATGGCAGCCGGTACCCGTATTGATCTGCACGGCCTGTACCGCCAGCGGCCCGAGACGCTCGGCATCCCGAGTTGTCTGTAAGTCTCCGACCAAAACCACGCAGGGTAGGTCCGAACCGAGGGCGGGTATGCTTTTTTCCAGCAAAGTAGTCTTGCCGCTGCCGGGCGAGCTCATCAAATTCACGGCCAGCAGGCCGGAACGAGCCAGACGCTGACGATTGGAGGCCGCCACGGCATCGTTGGCCTGCAACACACTTTCCACGACCTCGATTTTTTTCATGACTGGGCCGCCTCCTCGGGGGTCTGGCAAACCATCGATTTAAGCAGTATCTGATCGCCGGCGGTAATCCGGGCGTTGGCCTGCCCGCAATGCGGACATACAAAACAATCGATCCGCGGCGCGAAGGTCTTCTGGCAGCCGCCGCAGACCGCCGCGAGCGGCTCCTCGGTAATCCTCAGTTTCGCATCTTGCAGCCAGGTCTGCTCCACCGCCGCCTCGAACGCCAGATGCAAGGCCTCGTGCACCACCTGTTGCATGACTCCAACCTCTACCTCGATTTCGTCCACTCGGGTGGCCTGATGCTCGCGGGCAATCCGCTCCGCCTGCCGTACGATCTCGATGGCTATGGACATCTCGTGCATGACAAACGCTTTCACCCGCAGCCAATCCGCCGATTAACCTGATACCTCGGAATAGTAGCCACGAACATCAATAAGCGCAAATTGGGCGGCAAAACACGCGGGAATACCCTTTTGAAAAGCGATCTGTCAACCTCAACCGCCACGCTGGTTTTGCAATTCTCATGTTTTCTCCGTGTCTCCGTGTCTCCGTGGTAAATAAATTAACAAATGCGCGGCAACTCCTCTCCGTAAGGCCGCTGAACCACCCGCCGCCCGCCCGCGGCGGTGACCATCTCCACGATCGGGGGAGCCGCATCCATTATCCGCCCGATGATCGCGGCATGACCGCCGAGCGGGTGTGCCCGACAAACTTCCAATAACTTCTTCGCATCCGGCGCGGCCACGACCGCTACGCATTTGCCCTCGTTGGCCACCGTAATCGGATCAAGTCCCAACAGCTCGGCCGTATGCCTGGCCGTACGCGATATCGGAATCGCCGTTTCCTCGATCTCGATGCTCATGCGAATATCGTCGCACAAGTCGGCCAGCAGGCCGGCCAATCCGCCACGGGTCGGATCGCGCATAAACTTTATATCCGCGCCGCTGGCGATCATCTGCCCGATCAGTCCGTTCAACGGGGCCACATCGCTGCTCAGGGTGGTCTCAAACGACAATCCCTCGCGGGCCGACATCACCGCCAGGCCGTGCTCGGCGATCAATCCGGTCAGGACCACCGCGTCACCCGGCACGATACGCCGCTTATCGAACGCTGACGATTCACGAAGGCGACCGACACCCGCGGTGTTGATAATTAATCCGTCCCCGCGACCGCGCTCGACCACCTTGGTGTCCCCGGTGGCTATCGAAACATTCGCCTCGGCCGCCGCCGCCGCGATCGAGTCGATAATCCGATCCAAGACCTTGAGCGGCAGACCTTCTTCCATGATCACCGCCAGACTCAAGGCCAGCGGCACCGCTCCGACGACGGCCAGATCGTTGACCGTTCCGCAAACCGCCAGCCGGCCGATATCCCCGCCGGGAAACTCCAGCGGCTGCACCACGTGGCTGTCCGTCGTGAATGCAAGCGGTCCACCCGACCAGGGTAACACCGCGCTGTCGCCCAGCGGTTCGAGCCATTGATTTCGCAATCGGGGCAAAAAATGCTCGGCGATCAAGCGGGCGGTCAACTCGCCGCCGCCGCCATGCGCCAACACAATGTGCTCCTGATCCGGGCTTGAAATATCAAGACTCAAGAAGACCTCGCTTGGGCATCGGAATGTTTTGTTTGAATGCGTCCATACTTGTACCAGGCTGCGCACGTCCCTTCGCTGCTGACCATGCAAGGCCCTACTGGGGCCGCCGGCGTACATTGCCGGGCGAACAGGTTGCACTGGTCCGGCTCGACCTTGCCCTGAATGACCTCGCCGCAGCGGCAACCGGGCGGATCGTAATCCGGGCCGATGGATTGTTCAAAATGAGCCAGGGCATCATGAGGCCGATACTTCTCGCGCAATTCCAGCCCACTGGCGGGGATCGTCCCCATCGCCCGCCAGATCGAGTCGGCCGGCGTAAACACCTGCTCCATGCAATGGCAGGCGGCCGTGTTACCCTCGTCCGTCACCGCCGCTGAATAAACATTTTCTAAGCGGCATTCACCACCGCCAACCTGCCGCACCAGGTGCAGAACACCCTTGAGCATCTGCTCCGGCTCGAAGCCCGCCACGACGCAGGGTTTGCCATATCGCTCCACGATCGGCGTGTAGGCTTTGACTCCAATCACCACGCTGACATGGCCGGGGCATAGAAAACCGTCAATCGGGATATCGCCGGCGGCCAGCAACGCCTGCATGGCCGGAATAACCAGCTTATGCCCGCTGAGTATGAAAAAATTGTTGAGCCCCTGGGCCTGGGCGTCCAACACCGCCGCCGCCGTAGCCGGCGCGGTGGTTTCAAAACCCACCGCAAGGAAAACCACCTTTCGATCCGGATGGGCGGCCGCGTAACTGACCGCATCGCGAGCCGAATAAACCACCAATACGTCCGCACCCTTCGCCCGTTGATGCTCCAGGCTACCCCGTCGGCCCGGAACCCGCACCATATCGCCGTATGTGCAGATGGTCACTTCGTCACGGCCGGCCAAGTCACAGGCGACGTCGATATAACCTTGAGACGTTACGCATACCGGGCAGCCCGGCCCGCTGATCAGCCGAAGTTTTTTCGGCAGCAACGATTTGACCCCGCTGCGAAACAACGCGACCGTGTGCGTGCCGCATACCTCCATCAGACGAATCGGCCGATCCGCCCGGGCGACGGTGGTGGCGATCTGCTCAACCAGTTGTTGCGCGGTAACCTTGCTCATCGAATTCATTCGTTCAACGATTGACCGGCGGGCACGACGTCGGCCATTTGCAGATATTTCCAGGTCTCCAGGGCCTCGGCCTCATCCAATACGTTAAGAGCGAAACCGGCATGGACCAGCACCCAGTCTCCCACCTGCGCGTCGGGGGTAAAGGCCAGCCCCACTTCCATTCGACTGCCCTGAAAGTCAACCGTGCCGGTAGCCCCCACGCCCGGCCCATGGTCAGCTTGTTTGATCTCCACGATTTTTCCAGGCACCGCCAGACACATCAGTCATTCCTCCGCAATCGCTCGGCCGCCACTACCGCCTGCCCCAACGCAACCCCACCATCACCGGTCGGCACCTGCTGATGGGCGTATACTTCCAGACCCATCCCCTCCAATAACACCGCAACCCGTTCCACCAGCAATCGGTTGGCGAAACATCCCCCTGAAAGCACCACGCGGCCTAATCCCCCCCGACGGGCCTCCCGGACAGCCGCATCGGTCAGCATAACCGCCACCGTTTCATGAAAGGCCCTGGCCATTTCGCCGACAGGCCGCCCTTGCCCAACCGCCTCGACGATGGCCCCGATCATCGGGCGGATATCCAGCCGCATGGGAACCTCGTCTCGATCAGGCTCGATTCTATTATAGGGAAAGGGGGCTGCGATGGGATACTCGTGGGCGGCCGCCTCAAGAATCATCGCCGCCTCCGCCTCGAAGCGATTGCACCGGCATAACCCTGTCAGGAAAGCCACCGCGTCAAACAGCCGCCCCAGACTCGACGTGCGCGGTAGCCGGGCGCCGGCCCGCATCCGCTGCTCGAATAGGGACAGGGCTTGCTCATCGATCCCGCGCAACATAGGTGCGGCACGGCCGCGCCACTCCGCGCCACAAGTCTGATACAACAGTCCCACCGCCGGCCGCCAGGTTTCCCGCGCGGCGGCGTCACCTCCAAAAAGTGGGAAATAATCCAGATGGGCCGCCCGGCGAAATGCCGTCCGATCCGCTACCAGCACTTCCCCTCCCCAGATGGCCCCGTCCGTCCCGTAACCCGTACCGTCGCAGCAGATACCCACCACCGTCCCGTCCAGCCCATTCTCGACCATGCAGGAAACGATATGGGCGTGATGATGCTGCACCTCGACTAACGGCAGGCCCAATCCGCGGGCATGGCGGGTGGCCGCGTATTCCGGATGCCGATCGCAGGCCACGACGGCGGGATCGGCACCCAACAGTTGTTTGAACTGCTCTATCGTCTGCGCGAAATGCCGATACGTCCGGGCGTTACCCAACTCGCCCAGGTGCTCGCTGAGAACGGCCTGCGACCCTTTCAGCAGACATATCGTCGATTTCAATTCCACGCCGACGGCCAACACCGGTTGCGGAGTTTCGAAATCCAGTCGGATCGGCTCCGGCGCGTAACCACGGGCTCGCCGAATAGGCATCAGACCCAGCGGGCCGGCCGCCACCACGCTGTCATCCACCCGCCGCTCGATCCCGCGATCATGCAACAAAAAAACATCCGTGATCGCGGCCAGACGCTGCACGGCCTCGGCATTGTCGCAACAAAGCGGCTCCTCCGTCGGATTACCGGAGGTCATCACCAAAGGCCCCAGCCCCTCGGCAAATAACAGATGATGTAACGGCGTATAAGGCAACAGGATGCCGTAACAATCGATGCCGGGAGCAACATGTCTGCTAACCGGTGCTTCGATTTTCTTGGGGGCCAGCACGATAGGTCGGGCCGGACCGCTCAGTAAGGCGGCGGTCGGCTCATCAATCTCCGCCAGTCGTCGAGCCGATTCCAATGAAGCGACCATCACGGCCAGCGGTTTGGCCTCCCTCCCCTTGCGTAACCGTAGCCGCTCAACCGTTTGGTCGTCATCCGCCCGGCACGCAAGGTGAAAGCCCCCGATCCCTTTTATCGCGACGATTTTCCCCTCTTGCAGACATGAGGCTGCCATCCGGATCGGATCGCTGGACAACTCGCGGCCTTGTCCATCCGTCAGCCACACGCGCGGTCCGCAAACCGGACAAGCGTTTGGCTGGGCGTGGAAACGCCGATCGGCCGGGTCATCATACTCCGTTTGGCAGGCCGGACACATCGTGAAAACAGCCATCGTGGTGTTCGGCCGATCATAGGGCACCCCACGAATAATCGAATAACGCGGACCGCAATTCGTGCAGTTGATGAACGGGTAGCGGTAGCGGCGGTCGGCGGGGTTGAACAGCTCGGTCAGGCAGGCTTCGCAGGTGGCCACGTCGGGCGAAATCTCAGCCTCCTGATCCGTACCGCTTTGGCTGGCTCGAATACAAAAGACCGTTTCATCTTTCACCGGCAACGGTTCAATCCGAATATCCGTGATCCGAGCCAACGGAGGAAGATCGCTTTTCAGGCGGGTCACAAATTCATCCCGCCGCGACGCCAACCCTTCGATCTCGATAAATACGCCGCGGCTATCATTACCCACGAAGCCGCCCAGCTTCAGGGTATCGGCCAGGCGAAACACGAAGGGGCGGAATCCCACCCCCTGCACCCGGCCACCAACATGCAGCCGCCATCGCCCAATGGCTCCCTCGCTTTGCAACACCGCATCCAAGCCCGCTACCTCAAGATTGTTTCAGGAAAAACATTGCCGGCTCCAGGTGAATAATCGTCATCCGGACAGGCAATAAAAAAGACCGGCCCTCGCGCCGGTCTTTTTCGTATTTTATGTTCTATCCGCATCATTAGAGCAAGGCATCGATGGACGCCATGAAATCCTTCTTGCTACGCAATCCGACGAATTTCTCCTGGATCTCGCCATCCTTGAACAGAATGACCGTCGGGATCGCGCTGATTCCAAACTTGGCCGCCAGCGACTGATTCTTGTCCGTGTCCAGCTTGCCTATCTTGGCCTTGCCGGCATATTCCGTGGCTAACTCGTCGATGGTCGGAGCCAGGGCCTTGCAGGGCATGCACCACTCCGCCCAGAAATCAACGAGTACCGGCTCGGAAGCGTTCAAGACTTCATTCTCGAAATTAGCGTCGGTAAATTCCTTCGTGTGCGGGCCGGCCATTGTTTATCTCCTTCCTGAATGGGCTTCCACTTTCACGGGCGGCCTCTTTTCCACCCGTCGCGCCAACAACGGGCAATTTTAGGTCTGCCATCCTAGCAAGTCAACCGGCTCGGACTCCTCGGTCAATAGTTGGCGTTCGTCGCGTGGACGCGATTTCCAGCGCCGATGAATCCATAGATATTGCTCCGGCGCTTCGCGGATAAAAGCCTCGATGGCCGCGGTGTATTCCTGCGTGATCCAATGCAGCGGGTCAGGGCGATCCACCCATTCCTCCGGCTGAATAATGCGATTACAGCCGAGTTCATATTCAAAACGGTCACTCTTGCGGCGGGCATAACCGGCAATCAGCGGTACCCGGTATTCCATGGCCAATAAAGCAATAGACTTGTAGGTCGAGGCTTTGACCCCGAAGAAATCGACGAATTCGCCCTTGCGGCCGGCGTTCTGATCGGCGATAAAGCACAACAACCCGCCGCCACGAAGAATATCCCCCGCCGACCGCGACGCCCCCTTTTTGTAAAGCAGTTCCAATCCGCGTTTGGCCCGTACGTCCATCAGCCAGCGGTTAAGGTATGGATTGTCCAACGGACGCATTACCGCCGTCAGCGGAAAACCCAGGGTGGCCAGCGTAAAACCCAGCAGCTCCCAACTGCCATAATGCCCGGTCACCATGATCGCCCCCCGGCGGCTCAACAGAATCTCCAACGCCGGCTCGATCTGTTTTAATTCCACGTACCGCGACCATGTCCACAAATTGATCAATCGCGGCGTGGTAAACATCTCGACCACCAGCATGGTGAGCTGCTGCATGGACTTGAGGGCCAGCCGATGAACCTGTTCATCGGTGAATTCATCTCCATAGGCCAGGCGCAGATGCTCGCAGGCCCGCCGATGGTGCCGGGGCATCAATCGATACCAGATCAACGCCAGCAGCCGCGCCGTCCGCAGATTGAGGTTGATCGGGAACATCTGCATGATCGTCGCGACCGCCCGGACGGTCAGATAAACCAGCCGGTCAAGTATGTCCGATTGTCGTCGAGCCATGCGGCCTATATTAACAACTCCCCTACTTGCCGAAAACCGGGGAGTTCACCCGGTATCTCCACCCCAATGATTAACTTTTATTTTTGAACGATTACCCATCTGCGGTATCTTTGTGGTATAATATCGGTAGAAGCAGGCCAGCACGGGCCCAAATACCGGTTGAGAGGTCTTCGTCCCGGGGCGTCAGGGCTCGCTATCAGCGATCAATCCGGTTTTCCGGAGCGCCTAACCTCAGTGTGCGACCTGCTTGTTTTTTTTATGTCGATGGTTCGTGCCCACCTGTCGTCATTCATGCGGTTTGCATCTATTGGTGTGTCAGTCCTGGCGTAACATCGGGAACCGGAGCGGGCGTGGCGAATCATCCGGGTCAAAAGCTCGGATAGGCGCGCAGACTGGTGTTGGTTCCCATGAATATGAATTTTCCGGCTACCAAGAGGACTACCCTGCGCGTCGGCGACGCATGGCAAGGATTCCACCGAAAACCAGCAGGGACAGCATCGCCGGTTCAGGAGTGATATCAAACGTACTCGAGCCTATGGCGGTATCGCCGGAGGTCAGACGAAAGTGCCATGTCGATAAAATATTATTGACCGAGTCGTTGATCACCTCACGGGACATGTCCGGCGGCGGATTGGGACGGCCCTCTTCCGAACCGGTGGAAACCCCCGGACCTCCGGAAGCGAACAAAGAGGCCATCAGCCCCGCCCATACGATTGTGTTGTTATATTTAGCCTCGAATCCGCTTCCGTCGGGACGCAAACCGGTGAAACGCACCGCCGAACTGTTGTTGGTATCGTAAACCTCAACCACGGCGTGGGTATACGCTTCCGGGTTAATGATGGGAGCGAAGGCGAGAGTGGCCGTGGAAATCGTGAATTCCGTGCTGGAGGCGCCGGCGGTCACGTTGAAATTGAGGCTGACCGACGGGTCCGCGTTGAAGGTGAGTCTCAGGTCCGAAACGGTACCCAATACAACCTGTCCGTTGGGCGACAAGATATTGACCGACTCCTCGGGCAGTTGCCAAAGATAGGATCCCTCAACACCCGTTTCCGATGCGGGGATGAAATAAATCAGGCTATTCGTAAGAGAATTGGAAGTGGCTTGCACCTGCACCACCGTGGTTGTGAGTATCCCTTCGGCACTGACCATCCCGACGAACACCATAGGGATCAAACACACCATGCCGCGCAGCCAACGTGAACGGTGAACACGCGAATTCCGAGGCATTTGCCTGCCCTCCATATTGACCGACCTCTTCCTTACCCCCCTTATGCTCTGTTAATGCCCCACGAACACACGACCGCCCCTTGGTCGCTGTCGACGCCGTCGAATTTTTAGCCGACCGTATTTCGCGATCATCCTCCCCGCAAACACATCTCTCAATCGCGGAAGCCAGGCACCCGTCTGATATTGACCGCTTAGCGCCGCTTGAGCAAGATCGCCAGACCGGCCATTAGCAGCAAGCCCAGGCTGGCCGGCTCCGGAACAATCACCTCAAACCGGCTCGTACCACTCGCGGAATCGGACGCGGTCAGATGGAATTTGAACTGCGATGAAATGCGATCGACCGTCGTGGGAATAGTCTCCCAGATGGTCGGCAGAGCGGGTCGGCGATCATTCGCGTTGCCGGTATCTCCGGTCGCCGCCGACACCGGGCTGGTCAGCAGGCCGGCCCAGGTTATCGCCGGATTGTTATATCGGGCCTCGTAGGCGGCCCCATTGGCCAGCAAGCCGGTCAATGCGGCCCCGTTAAAATTATTATCCGTGACCGTTACGGCCGCGGTGGCATAGGCGTACGGCTTGACGATCGGATCAAACGTGATCACCGCCGAGGTCACCGTGATGTTCGATCCATAATTGCCCGCCACCACGCTGAAATTCAGCGTCACCGCCGGATCCGCGTTGTACACCAGATTCAGGGTTTCCACCGTGGTCAGTTGCAACGTGTTGGCCGCATTCATGATGGCCACCGGCTCATCGAGATTCCAGCTATACGTACCTTCAATCACGGTACCCACCGGAAAATAATACTCCACGCTGCCGGTATCGGTGCCATACTCGGCATCGATCCGGACCAGAACCGCCGTGGCCGGCAAAGCCTCGGCCAATGCGTTGCTACCCGTCAGCAACAACACAAACGCCGCCGCGACTATGGCCAATCCCCGATAACCCGAATTTGTGCAACAATAAGATTTCACCTCAAGGCCCTCCTGTGGAGAATTTTTCTCACACCGACATCACACCGAATTGAACCACACGTTTTGTTGACGAATGGGATCAGGCGGGGGCTTCTTTCCTCACACCTTCTCCACCAAATCGGGATTCTAACTGATCTTTCCGATAATCTCAAGAAAAAAATAGGTGAATTACAAGATTTTATTTCTGATAGGGTTCGGAATACAAGAATTATCCTAACTTCGGCCGACCGAATGAACTGAATAGATTGTAAGTATTTTTATAAAAGTGTTTTACGTATGAAGGCATGACAAATACAAGAGATGAAGGGTTGATCCATTATTTCGCGACCACGTTAAATATAAAAGCATATACATAATTTGGCCGGATTTTCAATAGGTTTTTTTTCGTATATTCCCCTAGTTATTCACGGGGAAACATCGACGACGAAGTACACTTTCTCGAAATAAACGTACTCCCCCCGTGAGCGGACACAACTTTGTGCGCTCGGTCTTTTCCTGAACATATCAAGAGCAATTACCCGACGCGTCGACCGCGAAGCAATACAAGACTTCCCAGGAGCAGCAGACCCAGACTTACCGGTTCAGGGACGATGACCTCGAACCGGCTGGTACCGCTGGCCGAATCGGACGCGGTCAGATGGAATCTGAACTGCGACGAAATTCGATCTACCGTCGCGGGGATGATTTCCCATTCAACGGGCAACAGTGGACGACGAGCGCTCACCGATGTTGAGCCGGCCATGGGAGCAACCACCGGGCTGGTCAACAAACTGGCCCAGGTTACCGCCGGATTGTTGTAACGGGCCTCGTAAGCGGCCCCATTGGTCAGCAAACCGGTCAGTGTTGCGCCGTTCAGGTTGTTGTCCGTAACGGTTACTCCCGCGGTGGCGTAAGCCAGAGGCTTGACAATCGGGTCGAAGGTGATGACCGCCGAGGTCACCGTGATGTTCGATCCATAATTGCCCGCCACCACGCTGAAATTCAGCGTCACCGCCGGATCCGCGTTGTACACCAGATTCAGGGTTTCCACCGTGGTCAGTTGCAACGTGTTGGCCGCATTCATGATGGCCACCGGCTCATCGAGATTCCAGCTATACGTACCTTCAATCACGGTACCCACCGGAAAATAATACTCCACGCTGCCGGTATCGGTGCCATACTCGGCATCGATCCGGACCAGAACCGCCGTGGCCGGCAAAGCCTCGGCCAATGCGTTGCTACCCGTCAGCAGCAACAAGCCCACAACGAGCACATTCCCCAGTCCTCGCTGCATACGTGAGTGCATAATACAGTTTGACACTTCAGTACCCTCCTTAGGGATAAACCCTAAATTAAAAGAAACATTACCTTCTCTTCCCAACAAAACGCGCTATGTGATTTGAGGTGTGAGCTTCTTTCATCCGACCATGCCTCACCTGAACTCATCCTCATGCTATTAGACATCACCGTAAAATGCAATAGGAAATAACATGATTACAGGAGGCATCATGTAGGCTCTTTTCGTCCTTCAGTGGTTGCATCTCTCCGAACGGGAGCATGGGCCATAGAATGGCAGTGATCATAAGTATTTGATAATAAAAAACTAACGGATATAAACTATCGCCGGACACGTTTAAGACCGCAGATCAGGTACAGCCCCAGAAACCCGAGGCCCACCGCGCTGGGCGAAGGACTTAGATAGCCCTCGATCCACGGCATATACGCGGAGACAATCATGCCTCCGCCGGCGGACCCAAAAAGGGGCGGTTGAGGACCGTTCTGGAACTGGGCCAGAAAGGTATTGATTCCCCAAAGCTTCCACTCTCCGTCCACCCAAACGAAACTTGGCCCACCCGAATCCCCGAAGCCTAATTGCGATTCGAGCAGGTTGCCCAACGATACACCACCCCAATTATTCAGCGGATCCATTGGATCGGTGACCGAGGGGTAATCGAAATCAAATAAAAACACTTCAGGAATCGGAACCCCATCGTCATCCAGTATGGAAACGTCGTAAGTGTTCTGCCCCGTGCGTTTGACATCGTATTTGGCCCGATACGCGAAGGCCCAACCCGAATCGCCGTAACCGCTGTGGCCGTAACCGACCATGGTGAAAGCGGAGCCATACGGCAACTGGCCGGTATAGATATCGTAAATCGGCACACCGGCGGGAAGATCGTCGGCCAAGGTAATGATCGCGATATCATCATGAGTCAAGGAGGTATAGGAAAAACCTGTAAAACCGGGAAAGATGTTCATCTCGGATACCGCAAGGGTATGGGAAAGACTACTCCCGTAATTGAGGTTAAAGGTGACCTGATTCGGGGCAAAATCAATGCCTCCGTTATTGTTCACATCAAGGGCATGCGCCGCCGTCAGAATATGTCGCGGACTGATAGCTACGCCGCTGCATAGATAAGTGTTGGCGCCATCCACCAGCTTGATACTACCTACGCCGGCAAAGGGAGAGCCGGTCGTATTCGGATCGACGCGCAATGCCGGCGAATCAACGGGGCTGACCTGGGCGGAGCCGGCCATCATCATCGGATAATACGCGGCCAGATTGATATCAGCGCGGAGGCGGGATGCACATGCCACCAGAACAAAAACAAGGCTCACCCGGCACAGACGAGACGGCATGATTTTATGCAACGCTATCATGCGCATGGTCGTCGTCACCCTCCACGAAAAACCCGAAACCACTCCGTTGCACCCATGGGACATGCGTATAACATCCCTCTTCTCGGTGGCATCGAGACGAATCGATCATTTGAAAAGAGATTACCCAACAAACACCCCCTGAGAATGGTCAAATAAAGACAGCCCGCCCCCCGCATCGAAATGCCCTTATCTTTCCACTCCCAAGGTCCACCAGAAAAATCGCTTGTAGGCAATCTACCTAGAAGCTTAACCGACTTTTTACGAAATGACAAGCATAAAATAAAAATTTTTTATCGGACGCAAAATTCCATGCCCGACGCCCTCGTCCGCGATATGGGTATTGGCCTGTGATTTTCGTATGGGCCAAGCTGCCGGTTCAATGAGCCGGCAGTATCCCGTCTTGCTATTGCAAATCATTTAACAGGAAAGATTTACGCAATGATGCGAACATTACCAGCCAACCGACTGGTTCGGCACTATCAGGATCGTGCGATCGTCGATCCCGCGCGGGGTGCGGCCTTTCCAGGGACTGGGTTGGGTGGTGGTCGCCGGCTGATCGCGGGCGACAAGTTCGTTGACGCAGTTCCAGACTTGTTTCTCGAATTTGCGGGCGGCCAGGTCGTTGACGTCCAAATGCCGGAGGTCTTGCTTTCGGCGGTCAGGACGCGGGGTTTCGCTGTCCATTGGGCCGGCTTCCGCGCGGACAAAGGCCACCGGCCGCGTGTCGGGGGTTTCCACGATCACACCCATGAAAGCGGCGTGATCCAGCTCGGTCAGCGAGGGCCCGTAGATCAGACACAAACCCGCCCGGGCTCGGTCCGCGGATTGGCTGATGCGTTGAATATCGGCGGTGGGCGTCTGTACCGATTGCCGATCCAGCACGACCACTTCCCGGACCTGCATAACGGTATTGAACAGGGCATTCCAATAGGTCGCCTGCTCCTCTGGAATCGTGCTTAATTGCCACCGATCGCCGGGCACGCCGTTGCTCTGCTCCCACCAGTTTGGTTGATCCAGGCGCGCTATCGCCAGGGCAATGGGAAAACGACCCACGGTCGGCTCGGTTTCAAGAATGGTGTATCCCGTGCTCGGACACGACGCTTCCCTCACTCCCAGTTGATCACCGGCTAACGTGGGGCCACAGTAGGCCAGCGGTGGCGGTTCCGGTTTCGCGCAGCCGCCGACAATCGCCACTCCCAACATGCCCATCAGGATCAACCTTGTGTGAATTTCGATAACCGGTCGATGTTGCCCATCGCGCATGATACGACTCCAATTCCGCAAAATCCTCTACAGGATTATCGGCAACCCCTAACGCCGGTCCATTTATATCTGGACATTTTGCCGATTCCGTACCGAGACAAGTCCGTTATAACTCGGCGACGGTCCGGTAATACCTGATTCAACCACAAAACCAGGGCCCGCCCCGATAAACAACGGGGTAGAAACGCGGAGCCAGTGATATTATGGGAATGCGGGACCACCGGTGAGATGCGACGCATCCGGCCGGCCTGGAGGCGTTGATCCTGGGTATTTCTCATCCAAGCTTTTCCCGCTCCGTGTCTCCGCGCCGAAATATCCGCGATAGCTTATTCGGTGTTCCGTACGCGCCGATAACAGCAAGGCGAACCAAGAGGAGTACGTCGTGCATACGCAATCGACTTCCCCACCCATGATGGCTCGTGGCCCATCCGTGCAGGAAACGGGTGAGACCGGCATACCGCATCTTCGTCTGGTCGAATCCGCGTCGGTTCCCGTGCTGCGCCAAAACCTGTTCGGTCGGTTGAGTAATACCCTGCTGGGCATGCCCTGGCCGATCTGGGGCCTCTTCGATATGACCATCCTGGCCGTCGGGATTTATCTCAGTTACGGCCAGTTCGTCTGGTCACCGGAAGGAAGATGGGTGCATGTCGGTTGGTGGGAGACCTGTCTGATCCAATGCGGCCTGCTCGTCGTGATGGGCATGATTTTCGGCCTTTACGAGCAACAAACCCTGCTGCGCCGTTCCCGCATCCTGGCCCGCTCCTTGCTTACGATTGGGACGGCGGTCGCGGTGACCTATATTGTTATCTCGCTGCTGATGTATGAAGTCCATAGCCGGCGGGTGTTTTTTCTGGCGGGCATGTTTTTTCTTCTGATCACCCTTCCGCTTCGGCTACTGGTCTGCCTGTGCCTCGATCACCACCACCGGAAATTCGTCATTCTGGGCACGGACCGAAAATCACAATCGATCCCGGCGGGCATGGGTGACGGCCTGTCCAAGCGTTACCAGTTGGTCGGCTACGTGGCGATCGATCCCATCGAGATCGGCCGGGAAATCAAAGGCCGGCGCGTGTTGGGCACCATCAACGACATCGAGCGAATCTGCCTGGAACACGGCGTCAACGAGGTGGTCGTCGGCCCGGTACTGGCCCGCAACCCCCGCCTGCTCGACAAGGCCCTGGCCTGCCTGCGTCTCGGCTGCCGGGTCACCAACCTGTCCACGTTTTACGAGCAGGTTTTGAGCCAGGTGCCCGTCGATCATCTGGAACCGCACTGGTTCCTGTTCGCCGACCTGAAGCATTACCGCGAGGCCCAACTGATGATGAAGCGGGCCTTCGATATCCTTGGGGCCGTCGTCGGCCTGATCCTGAGTCTGCCGTTGTGGCCGCTGATCGCCCTGCTCATCAAGCTGGACAGCTCCGGTCCGGTGTTTTATCACCAGTGTCGCGTCGGGTTGAACGGGCGGGCCTTCTGGTTGCACAAATTCCGCACCATGCATGCGGGCGCCGAGCGTCACGGCTGCGTCTGGGCGGCCGAGGACGATCCGCGGGTTACCCGCGTGGGGCGGTTCCTGCGGAAAACCCGGCTCGACGAGTTGCCTCAGTTATGGAATATCCTGCTGGGCCAGATGTCCGTGGTCGGCCCGCGCCCCGAGCGCCCCGAGTTCGTCCGCGAACTCAACGAATTGATCTCGTTCTACAATGAGCGTCACCTGATTAAGCCGGGGCTGACCGGCTGGGCCCAGATCAACTACCGCTACGGAGCCAGCGTCGACGATTCTCGCCGCAAGCTCGAACTTGACCTTTGGTACCTCAAGCACATGTCGCTGGAACTGGACTTTATCATCATCCTGCGAACGCTCGGGACCGTATTCCTCGGCTCGCGTTGACCAAAAATTGGCTCGGTTAAGTTTTCCCACCCGCCAGGGATTCCGATAATCCATTACAGGGCTGTCGAGATGGGAATCTCGATAGAGCGACAGGACTGTCGAGATAGGAATCTCGCCAGAACGATAGTAACGGCAGCGAAGAAAGACCTCGAACCCATGCGCGTTCTGCTGATTCAACCACCTTATGACCTGTTCGCGGACGATTCGCGACAAGCCATGCCCCCGCTGGGTTTGGCCTACATCGCCGCCGTCCTTGAGCGGGCGGGCCACGAGGTGAAAATCATCGACTGCGTCGCCGAGGATTTCGAGCGTCTCATACCGATGCCCGACGGTCGTCGCCGGCATGGACTTGACGGAGCGGAACTGACCAAAGCCATCGCGGACTTTCGGCCGCAAATCGCCGGCGTTAGTTGCCTTTTCTCCGCCCAGGCGCCGGCCGCCCATCAGGTCTGCGTCCTGCTCAAGGAGATAAACGCCGACATCGTGACCGTCATGGGCGGCGCACACCCGTCGGCCGCTCCGGAAACCGTGCTGGCCGACCCGCATGTGGATTACGTGGTACTCGGCGAGGGCGAGCAGACGATGCTTGAACTCGTGCAAGCGTTGGAAGCGCGGAGATTGCTGTCCGACAACCCGGGCGGTCTGGCCTGGCGAGAGAATGACAGAGTCCGCGTAAAACCGCGCGACACTTATTGGCCTGAACTGGATACGCTTCCGCTCCCCGCCCGGCACCTGCTGCCCATGCAACGCTACCTCGACTTCCGCGCCCCTCACGGGGGGCGGGTCAAGCGACACCCTTGCACGAACATGATTACCTCGCGCGGCTGCCCGGCCCGTTGCTCGTTTTGCAGCATCCATACCGTTTGGGGCCGCAAATACCGCGCTCACGGCGCCGCCCGGGTCATCGAGGAAATCGAACACCTCATCGACCGCTACGGCGTGCGCGAAATCCAGTTCGAGGACGATAACCTCACCCTTCATAAACCCCGGATTGTCGAGATTTGCCGAACGCTCATCGAACGCCGGATCGATCTGACGTGGACCACGCCTAACGGGGTGGCCATGTGGGCCTTGGACGAGGAACTGCTCGAACTCATGCGTCGGGCGGGTTGCCATCATATCGCGCTGGCCGTCGAGTCCGGCGTGCCGCGCGTCTTGCGGGAGATCATCAAGAAGCCTCTCGACTTGGCCCGCGTGCCGCCGTTGATTCGCGCCTGTCGTCGGCTGGGCATGGGGGTGTCGGTATTCTTTGTCGTGGGCTTTCCGGGTGAAACCAAAGAGGAAATCCGCCAGACCCTCGACTACGCGATCCATCTGGAGGCCGATCAGGTGAACTTCTTCACCGCCACGCCGTATCCGGGCACGGAGCTTTTCCGACAATGCGTGGACGAGCGATTGATCGCCACGCCGGTCGATTACCCGGCCCTGCGCGTGGGACGGCCGATCATTAACACGGCAAACTGGACCGCCGAGGAGTTATCCGAACTGGTCCACGCCGCCCAGGCCCGTTTCTATCGCCGCACCTTGACGCGACGGCCGATCCATTTCCTCTCTCTGGCCATGAATCATTTCGTCCGCGAGCCGGCCGCCACGCTGCGAAAAATCCGCGACACGCTCATGCCCCGCGTCGCGACCCAAAATCCGACACCGTAACCCTCACTAACCGGGTCATACACATCATAATCTCCGATTCATTGCGTAATGCCGGTAATAAAGGATTCTCAGCTTTCCTGGCGATGGCACATGCGCCTAAAACCCCAGGAGCCGGTAACGAGGAATAACAGGCTGAACAGAAGCAGCATGGCGCAACAGATCGCCACCTGATGCCTATCCGGCATCGGCACGGTAAGGAGTTGATCGTAGGCGATCAGCGACCAGGCATGAGGAATGGCGAGGCTGACGGTGCGCATGGTCTCCGGCAACCACGCCCGGGGCATGAAACAGCCGCTGAGCCCGCCGAGGGCGATGACCAGTAGATTGGCGTAGGCGGAGACCTGGGCGTCGGTACGAACGAGGACCGCCACCAGCAGACCGAGGGTCGTCGCGGCCAGCGAGGTGCAGGCTACCACGAGCAGCAGCATGCCCGGGGTTGGCCCCCAGGACATCCCAAACAGCAGCCGGCCAAATGCAAAAAGCGTGATCCCCTGAATAACGGACAGCAGATAGAAAGGAGCCATCTTGCCGATCAGCACGACCAACCGCCCAACCGGGGCGACCCGCAGCCGATCCAACGTGCCCAGTTTCTGCTCCGCCAGGAATGAGCGAGCCATGATGTTAATCAGAAAGAAGGCGAAAAGAACGGTGTAGGCGGGTACGATGATCTGGTAGGCCATCGCCCGGAAATCCACGGTCGCAAGCGAAGGCATCGGGGCGGGTGGATCGATTGGCGCAGGTTGGGAGGACACGGAAGGCGAGGTCTGGGTGAGATAGGTTCGGGCCAGCGGATCACGTTCGAGAGCCTCACTCACCACGAAACGTAAAAGCGTGGCCCAGACAAGCTGGCGAGCCAGGGCTTCCGCGACCGGTTGGGTTTGCGCGGTGTAAAGCGCTATATCCAGGCCGGTAAGCCCGGACGCCAACGGCCCCTCGTCAGGTTGCAGGGCATCGCGCAGACGCAACTTGCCAACGCGCTCGGCGAACGTCGGCCCGATCAGCAGGGCGGCCGTCCGGTTCCCCTGGTCTACCCGCCGACGAGCATCCACCGCATCGCGCGCGACGGTAACGAGCAAGCCCTCGCGCCGACTCAACAATTCCACGAATCGCTCACCGAGCGTATCTTTCACGGGGTAATCGACCGCCAGCGTCAATGCCGTGTTCTCATTTTGCCAGCCGATCAAGCGGCCGGTCGAGAAACCGAGGATGGCGATGAAAACCATGGGCATAAGCAGCAGTACGACCAGAGCGCGGTGGTCGCGGGTAAGCACTTTGAGATCCTTGACGATGATACTGTTGACGCTCATTCGCTGAAGGCTCCCGTCCCGAGGCTTTACGCAGGACTCGTCAGTCGCGTAGCTCCCGCCCGGTCAAGCGGAGGAATAGTTGTTCAAGATCCGGCCGTCGCGTGACCACGCTCAGGACCGGAACGCCGCGTTCATTCAGCAAGGCCAGCAACCGGCTGACGGCCGGCCCTATGCCGCTCGCCCCATCGCTCTCGGGTTGCCGGACAAAAAGAGAAATCCGATCCCCCCGCCGGTCAACGCGGTCCACGACCGGCGTAATCGCGTCGAGAGCTTCGACGGCCTTGGCGGGGATTTCGACCACCGTCTCCGCATCGAGCCGATGGAGCAAATCGTGCAAGGTATCGCAAACGATAACCCGGCCCTGGTCCATGATGGCCACCCGGTCACAGACCGACTGGACCTCCTCCATGTAGTGGCTGGCGTAGATGACGCTGACACCCCTATCGCGCAAGGCGCGGGTCTGGGCAATCAGATGGGCCCGCGACTGGGGATCGACACCGACCGTGGGTTCATCCAGAATCAGCAGGTCGGGCTCATGCAGCAGGGCGATACCGAAGTTGAGCCGGCGTTTCATCCCCCCGGAGAAGGTTTCGATACGCCCGTGCCGTCTGGGGGTCAGGCCGGTCAGGTCGAGAATCTCCGCGGTCCGCCTGGCCAGCGACGATCGCTTCAATCCGTATAATCGACCGAAAAAACGGAGGTTCTCTAACGCGGTCAACTCGGGATATGCGGCGATATTCTGGGGGGCAAATCCCAATGAGCGGCGATAGTCGAGGGCTGTAGGGTCGAGGGGACAACCATCGCGCGTGAGGGTTCCGGAATCCGCGGCCAACAGGCCGGCGATGATCCGGAGAGTGGTGGTCTTGCCCGCTCCGTTGGGGCCGAGCAACCCGAAAACCTCACCGCGTTCGATGCTCAGACTGACCCCGTCGAGAGCGGGCGTATCATGGAAACGCTTACGCAAGTTGTCGGCTTCAAGAAACGGCACGTCCGTCATCCCCTGTTCGCTTTCCCGATGGTGCATCAGACATCAGCGGGGACGCAGAGTATATTGCGATTCATACCAGCAGGAAACTGGATACGATGACCCCTACGGCGGCCGCGATACAGATCCGCAGGTTGTCATCCAGGCGTGAGGGGAACGATTCGGCCAGGCCGCCCAGCACCGCCGCGCTGGTTCCGCAAACAATCGCGATGGAAAACGGCACGCGCGGGTTCCTCGCCTCGCCCCAATAGGCCAAGCCGGCCATCACGCTGGCGACGACCATGAAGGAGACCAGGCCGACGAATGTTTTTCGCGGGTTCCAGGGCAACGGCCTTCTGCCCCAAATCTTTCCGGCCGTCGCCGCCGCGGTATCGCCAAAGGCGAGTACGGTCAGGACGACCGCCGCGAACTCGGCCCGGGCCGGGAACAGGCACAGGACCACCGTCGGCGGTACCGCATAGGTTACGCAGGTCAGCATCCAACTTTCGCTTCGCTGACGACGCAAATGACGCGGATACCAGACGCCAAAGGCGGTCAGGAGCCCGACGACGGCCACCACCACGCCTAGATTCCATAACGGCAGCGGATCCTCGTGATAGACGAACCACATGACAAACGGGATCCCGCCGGGCAGCAGATGCAATATCTTGCGTCGAACGTCGGAGTAAATGAATGGTTGGGTGATGGATACGGCCTCCGGCGGCCCGGCGGCCCGACCCGTGCGCGGCGACCTCCCCGATCGATCAAGAAGGGTGGTGGCCGCCCCGGTGTCGTGCCGCAAAGCGCTCTCCTCGATCATCAGGCATGCCGACGAATAAATAGACCCGCCCGGCCTGCCGGACATTTCCCATTTCACTCAGCCAGGCTACACCGCCGGGCTTTGTTTCGTCATTGTACCAGCACCCGCCGTTGCGCCTACCTCCTTGCCGGTAACCGTTTTCCGGCCGGCTTCGCGTATATGTCTAGAAAAAAGGCGGGCAATAGCCCGCCCTACGATTTGCTGATTAACACGTCTTGATGGCGGGGCTCATGGACGGTAAAAGGTTTCGGCCGGTTTTGACAGCCTCGGCCGCTTCGGTTCCCATAGTCGTGGTTTATTAGGAGAAACCGCGATTCATCTGAAAAGCCTTTTGCGTCGGCGGCGGAATTTTCGCGGCGGGTTGTATTTGCCCGTTCGCCGCGATCTGGCCGCGCCGCCGGGGATTCGCGATTATCCGAATCCACCAGTGCTGAGCGTACCCATGATTCAGCACGACGGGCCGGCCGCCCGGATCGTCGTACAGGTCGGCCAGCGGGTCCAGGTGGACCAGATCATCGGCCGTGGCGAAAAACCCGACAGCCTCGACATCCACGCCCCGCTGGCCGGCAAGGTCGTCGCCCTCGAACACGTCGACACCGCCCGGCACAACGACGTACCGGCCGTCCGCATCGAAACCGACCCAACCACCGCCGGGTCTTCCGATCCCAGCCTGGGTCTCGCTTACGCCGACCCGCTCACGGTCGAGGAACTGGCCGCGCTGGCCGATCAGGCTGGGCTGATCGACTTCGGACCATTCGCCGTCCCGCTCGGCCGGCAGTTACGCCAAGCCACCGCCGGGCGGCTCAACGATTTGATTATCAACGCGCTCGACGACGAGCCCGAGCCGGCCGACCGAAGCTGCCTGCTCGACGCCTCGCTGGAGACGGTCATTTCCACCGCCGTCCGGCTGCGCAAAACACTTAAGGCCCGGCGACTCTGGCTGATTGTCGATCGCTATGACCAGCGCCGGGTACGCCGCTGCCGTGCGGCCGCCGCCGGAAAGCCCATGCGCGTTCTCGCCCTGCCAAACAAATATCCGCAGGCCCACCCGAACCTGTTGACCTACGCGGTCACCGGCCAGGAGCCGCCCTACGGCTCGCCGACGACACGTATCGGCGCGTTCGTGCTCGCGGTGGAAACCGTGCTCGCTCTGGAAACCGCCCGCGTTCACCGCCGCCCGATGACCCGGCGGCCGGTCACCGTCACCGGCGACGCCGTGCGGAAAAAAGGCCGCTACCTTATCCCTCTCGGCACGCCGTTCGCCCACGTTCTGCAACACGTGGGCTTGATCGGGCCGGTGACTCGCCTGATTGACGGACCTTTGCTGACCGGCCGGGCGGTTGCCTCCCTTGAAACCGTGGTCACACGGCAAACCGCAAGTCTGTTGGTCATCGGCCGCGACAATGATTACGTCGCCAATCCCGGTCCTTGCGTACGATGCGGGCGGTGCCAGGACGATTGCCCGGTCGGCCTCGATCCACAGGCGTTGCTCGGTGTCCACGAACGCGGGCAAATTCAGGAGGCTTTGGCCCTCTGGCCGCACGCCTGTATCGAATGCGGGCTGTGCAGCCAAGTCTGCCCGGCCGAGCTTCCGTTATCGGAGGCGGCCGGCGTCCTCAAACATCTCATACCGTTACAGGTGCAGTGGTGAGCAGACTTCCGCAAGAGCCGCGCGATCCGCAACCGGTGCTGCTGCCGGAGCCCGGTACGCTGCGTCTTGGCGCACCGCCGTTCAGCCACGGGACGGCCGGGGTCTCGTTTATCGCCGTGACCTTCCTGTTCGCCTCCTCGGTATTGCTGCTGGCCGGGCTGGTTCTGTTCGGGTGGCCCGTGATTCGGGTGACGGCCATTTCCGTGGCCGTCGCCTTGCTGACCGAGTCCGTCTTCGTGCTCCTGACTCGCCGCGGTCGTTCCTGGTCGGAAAGCCACGCCCTGCTGATCGGCCTGCTGTTCGCCCTGACCCTGCCGCCGCTGGTTGACTGGCGAGTGGTGGTCTGGGGTTCCATAATCGCGGTCGCCGTCGGGCAGAATCTCGGCGGCGGGTTGGGCAATTACACCTGGCATCCGGTCGCTCTGGCCCGGGTCGTGGTGCAAATGCTGTTTCACGATCAACTCGCCCCGGCCGCACAACCGGTCCTGGCCGCCGATCATCTGCTTTGGGGCAACCTAAGCCACGGGCGGCCGCTACCCGCCTTGCAGACCTGGGCCTCGGCCGCCCCGCCCGCCGGCACTGAGGCGTGGATTGCACCGGATGCCTCTGTATTACTCCAATCACCGCTTGTTGGCACGGGCTCGACTTCACCGGCGGCCGCCCTGGCCGAGGTAATCCGCGACCGGTTGCCGCCGTGGCCCGAGGCCATCGCGGGACTGGCCGGAGGCGCGGTTGGGACGGCCTGCGTACTGGCCGTGCTGCTCGCCGGATTGTTTCTGCTTTGGCGCGGCTTCGTGCGCTGGCCGATGGTGCTGGCCGCCCTGACGGCCGCCGCCGCCATGATCTTTATCCTGCCGTTGCGCGTATTGAGTGAAAACGGCGTGATGATCCGCTATTGGCTGCCCGGCGCGGCGGTCTGGCAAGGCCTACCCGTCGGACTAGTCTACCTCGCCTACCAGTTGACTGCCGGCGAATTTCTGTTTGTCCTTCTGCTGCTGGCTCCCGACCCGACCAGTTCGCCACTTACCACCCGCGGGCACGTCTGGTTCGGTCTTATCATCGGACTAACCACCATGCTGCTGACGATTCTTGCGGGGATTCCCGCCGCCGGTTACTGGGCCCTGCTGGCGGCCAA
>CAZXSA010000050.1:0-23286 GCA_964642815.1 uncultured Planctomycetales bacterium
CGATCTTCGCATGTTTATCCAGGCCCTCCAACGTCATCAAATGCCGCCCCCGCCCTCCGGCTCCGATGAAGCCCACCCGAATCTCTTCATTAGCCCCCAGCCCGCTCGCGGCCAACACCCGCGGCATGATCCGCGAGGAACCCGCCACGCTCGCCGCCGCCGCGGCCGCCGATACCTTTAAAAACTCGCGCCGATTCATGCTTTCACCTGCTCATTAAAAGGGACATGTTTACCACCCAGCCCGCCTTTTTCAGTACCACCCGTACCGGCCAGCCAGGTTCTTCAATTAACCACCCGCCATGTTAATCCAACCCACTTCGCAACACAAACCGCCAATTCAACCTCCTCTGTCATACCGTTTTCTGGCATTCGCTAGCTTCGTTATGCTAAGCTATGCAAATTATTCCGCCGGTCGGTGGACAGTAATCAACCACGCCCTAGTACGTGTTTAGCGAGTTATGGTGGTAAGGCCAAGTGAGGCCGGAGGTATTCGACGAAGTCCTAGCCGCGTTGGTGGCAGGTGGCCGCCAGGCTGGTCAGGATTTCCCAAGTGTGTTTGCCACGAAGAGTCTTGTTGCCACAAGAGAGTTTGCGGGCGATAACCGCCGGGCGCAGGGAGCGTTCGGCCCGGTTGTTGGTGGCCTCCAGAAACGAATCGTCCAGGAAGGTAAACAACCAACGGCGGCGTTTGGCCAGGCGGGCCGCCACCTTGGCGGCCCCGGTCGGCGGGGTGGTCTGCAAGAGCAGTTCATCGGCCCGGGCCTCCAGGCATTGCCGTTTGACGGCCCAATCCAAGGGGGACAAGTCGCCACGGTGTCCCTGCAGGAACATGGCGGCGTGCAACATGGCCCGAAGCTGGAGCAGATAGTCGGAAGGGTTTTCCCGATAGGCCCGGGCGATAGCCTTGAGATGATGGGCGTAACACTTGTGCATCTTGTACGGCAGGTTTTCGTAGCTGGCCAGACAGTCGCTGGTCAACACCTCCGCGAAATCCGGCCCCAGCATGTCGAGCACGACCTCCCGCCCCCGGCTGCGATCCACCTGATAAATGGTCCGTTCCGGCGTGGTAAAGGTCCACAGCCACCAGCCCGGCCCGCCGACCCACCAACTGGTTTCATCCACCCAGACGCCCGATTGACCACGCAGGCCGTGGATGAGGTCGTCCAACGTCGGCTGCAACTTGCCGGCCACGCGATCCAGGGCCTGGGTCAAACCGCCCGGAGTGATCTTCAAGCCAAACATGGCCTGCAACACTTTGCAGACCGAGCGTGTGGTCAGACCCATTCGTTTACTGAGCCAGGCGGCCAAGGCCAAAGCTCGGCCCCCCAGATGCGTACCGGCCGCCCCCCCGGGCGATGCTGACCTGCAAGGGATGCGTACTGCGGACTTCGCCGCAACACGGGCAAGTTCCGACATAGGTGGTCAGATTGGTTACATGAGGACGTACCGGGGGAAGGTCTTCGATGTATTGGACACAGCGTTGAAGATCCGTGAGGACTTCGCCGCCACACTGGGGACACTGATCCAACCGCATCTCGACCTCCGCATCGACTTGTGTCGGCGGCGGGCGAAAGGCGGGGGGATGTCCCGGAGGGCGGCCCGGGCGTTTGTGCTGATCCGGAGGTTTTTTGTCCTTGTCTTTTCGACGAAAGGGGGCGGCCTGACGGGCAGCCGCGCGTTCGAGTTCTTCGATACGTTGCTGAAACTTGGCGATCTGTTGTTCGAATTGGTCGACTTTTTCTCGAAGGTGCTTGGTTCTCCGCTTCGAGTTGCCTTATGCGAATGTCGCGTGGATCGGCATCCATGCCTCAACTCCGCCGTTTGTGGTTCCAACCAACGATGTGCGGAGAATAACCTGTGGATAACTATCGCGCAAGTAAACATATACTTTAATTGCATGAAAAATAGGTCGCTAAACACGTACACCCCTATGGGCGTGGTTGATTACTTCACTAACGACGAAAGAATTGCGACTTCATGATCGGGGATTGTTTTTACACACAGAAGGTAAATATACCTTAGAGCCTGAATGCATGCTACAGGTTTCTCACCCAATTCTCGGATTAGCTTTGTTTTCATGGTTTGCATATTCATGAAGCAAGCTCCTGTCCTGGTTAAATTTCACACTGTCACTTGGTATCAAGTCCGACACTGTCTAAAGCTCATGATTTTGCGCGTCGCTGAATCGCTTTGCTGAGTCCTTCCTCAAGCTGTTCGGCAATTCGTGGCCAAGCAAACTGGTTTTCCATTAGTTTTCTCGCCCGCCGACCTACCTCCGCCCGTAATGTAGGGTTTTCCAGCAAGTGGCACACAGTCTCGGAAAACCCTTTTTCATTGTCCGCTATGAAGATATCCTCTCCCTGTGTCACCGGTAATCCCTCACACGCCACCGGCGTACAAACCACGGCGTTACCGGTGGCCATCGCGTTCAGTATTTTTATGCGAATTCCGCTGCCGACGAATTGCGGTGCGATGAATACGGCACCCTTGGCCAGAAGGGGACGCACATCGGGTAACCGGCCGTGAACCACTACGCCTTGATCGGCGCCATGTTGCAATCGACACGGCGGCATGTTGCCGGCGATCTCCAAGCGGGCGCCGTTTACCCGTTTGCGAACGTGAGGCCACACCTTATCATAAAACCACAACATCGCCGGCAACTTGGTTATCGGATCCAGAGACCCAACGTGTACCACGGTCACAGGATCACGTTGTTCAGGCGGCGTAAACGAAAAATAGTCTAGGTCCACGCCGGAAAACAGAATCTCGTTTTTGCGAGCGGGGTTAAGTGCTTCCATCTGCGCGGCATCGGCTGGTGAAATCTGGCTAATCCCGTCGAATGTTTCAACCACCTGCGTCTCGTAGCGACGCCATTTGACGTATTGACGCCAAGCCAGATAGCGAATCACGGGGTTACAAGTTGCCTGGTAATAACGGGCAGCCACTATGGTACTGATATTGTGGCCTCGCAGAAAAGTCGGAATGGTTACGACCTGCTGGATCAACTCGGCATAACGCCCCATGACCACGTCCTCAATGAGTACTACGTCAATCCCTCCCTCACGGATAAGCTGAACGGCCCGGCCCAAGAGACGATCATCGTGATAGCGTTCAATGGTATAAGGAAGTGAATGGCCGAGATTAGTTAAAACCTGCCGCCACTTGAAAGGCTTGGGAACCAGAAAATATTCGCCCGTCGCGAACGGAGCAAGGGCCTCCGTCCGGGCCGAGGGATCGTGGGTTACCGCTAGTACGGCCAATCGATGCCCGCGCAAGGCCAGATACTTGATGTCATTGTAGATCACGATCGGCCAACCACCCTGCGGCGGAAAAGGTTCGGTCGGTGAGAGAACAAGAATTCGTAAAGGTTTATTACTTCGGACATTTGTCTCTGTCATAAAATATCAGCTCCAAATCGTCAGCGTTCCGAAGTTTATATGATCGTCTATTCACAGACAATATCGGAATATCGGGGTTGCGATTATGCCCCCTACAAAACTCTATTGGCATTCGGGAGATCACGATAGCGGTGACAAGCCGGGCCAAGTCCGCATGCGTCGGAGTTTCGGATACAAAAGCGTCTTCCGCCCAACAGCCACTAGCCGGCGCCACAATCTAGTCCGAAATCGATACGGCTCGGACATCTTGATCGGCAACATATCGGCGGCGGACAGCGGCCGTGGCGGACCAACGTCTCTTTCAATCAT
Organism: uncultured Planctomycetales bacterium; assembly: GCA_964642815.1. Taxonomy (GTDB): domain Bacteria; phylum Planctomycetota; class Phycisphaerae; order UBA1845; family PWPN01; genus JAAYCU01. Next base: position 3,708 of record CAZXSA010000050.1, read on the forward strand.
GATATGGACATATTCGTTGGTGTAACCAATCGACACCATGCTGTAATAGGTCAAGGTGCCACGAACGTCGCGAGCCAGTTGCATCATATCTTCCAGGGTTACGGTTTCATCCACGATTTGCTTCATTATACCCCTGCGTTCTTCCGCATCCTGAGCCCCTGGACTGGGGACGGTCAGAAGCAATCGAGCGTTTTCGGACATATACCGATCCAGCGCGGTATGCAACTTCGGTCGGTCCCCGATAGGAATATGCTCGTAGACATCAGGAAGAATAATAACGTCGAAATTTCGCTCCTCAAGGCTTTGCTCAAGAATATTACATTGCGCAAAACGCACCCGCGGGCCGTGGAAGATCTCATTGGCCACGCGAATGTTGGCGGAACTGACATCCACGGCCAGAATACGCGCCCGTCGCGCCACCTTTCTCGACAACCAGTAGGCATTGGCCCCGGAGCCACAGCCGATTTCCAGGATCGATCGCGTATCGGATGGTATAGCCCTCGTAAGGAACTTCCGAATCCGATCCACGCGCCGATTACCATAAATATAATCGCGCAACAAACGCAGAGCGAACGTATCGTTATAATACTGCTCGACATTTACCATGCCCGTTCCTCATCCCTGGTAAGCAGGATTAATTTGTCCTTTTAGGCATGCCCGCCGCCGATTGGATCACTTCGGCCAGTCGCGCCACCTGTATTTCAAAATTGCCATGAATCTCGATATGCGCCCGCCCGGCAAGTCCCATGGCCCTGCGCGTCGCCGGCGCCTGGGCTAGTTCAATCATATAATCGCCCATAGCCTGCCAGTCCCCCTCGGCTACCAGATAACCGGTACAGCCATGAACTACTTGTTCAGGAATACCGGCGTGGCGGGTTGCTATCACAGGTAAAGCCGAAGACATGGCTTCGGCAATGGACACCGGCCAGCCTTCAATCTGCCCAACCGAGGTAGCCATGCAATGCTGCACAAACACCCCCGACGACCTCAAATGCTCACGGACCACCTCAATCGGCTGCGCTCCTATTAGTTGAATCCGGTCCCGATACGGATTCTTTTGGACCCAGCGTTGAACTTCGTTGAACAAAGGCCCATTGCCAATCATGGTCACTGAAACCTCAGGACAAGCCTCAGCGCACCGAGTGAAAGCACGCAGGGTCATCAGGGGAGCCTTGACCGGTATCATACGTCCGACAGCTAGGAATCGACAAGGTTGGTTATCCTGAGCAGTACTAGCAGGGAAATCATGGACCGGTACTCCACAGGGTATTCGATGCAATTTCTCTGGCGGACAACCGTAGCCGATCAACATGTCGCACATCAGTTTGCTCACGCCCACGATTGCATGGGCGTGCTTAAATACATCTGGTAAACGTCGACAATACGCCTCGTACTGAGTCAAGAAAGTTACATCATAACCGTGAAAGTGGGCCACCAAGGGAACGCCGTAACGAAGACAACCATTAATACATCGCATCGCGTTGGGGCCAAACTGGGCCAGGACCACATCCGGCTTGCGATCACGGAGATAAGCAAGCCACCGCTGCTCAACCCATGAGGGCCACGAGGGAGCCGGTTCACCCAAAATTGTTCTGCGAACGCGTTTGCATCCGCGCCGCCACAGTCCGCCAGCAATACTTCGCCCACCTGTCAGGCTGAAAACGTTTGCATTCAACTCTATCTGTTGACAGGCGGTATGATTTATTTCAAAGGTCACCACTTCGGCGTTCAGGGCTGATACCTGGCGTACCACGAATGTTTCCGCTGGAAAAGAAGCAACCAACATGGCGATACGACAATCAGGTGGCATGTAACAATCCTCATCAGCCGGTTAATCCGACAGCAATTAGTAAAGGTATATTCGTGGGATCAAAGCACGCTATTTTCCGATTTTCTACATGTTATAGATAGATACAAACAACGAATTTTATCCACCATTTTGTTGACCATGAAATCTGCGGCTCGGGCAGGACCGACTCGGGCCAAGGATTCTCGCCTTTTTTCATCTGAGAGCACGCGAACGATGGCCTCGGCCAATCCCTTCACGTCGCCTGGTTTCACAAGTTCTCCCTCACTGCTATTTCTGATAATCTCAGGAACGCCACCCACCTCGCTGGCAACAACGGGAAGACCAGCGGCCATGGCCTCGATAATAGCCACCCCGAAGGCTTCCTGATGCGTGGGCAGGACAAACACATCGGAATGCCACAACATGACGGGAAGTTGACTGCGGTCAATTAAGCCGGGAAAACTTACCTGTTCGAGGATTCTATTCTGGCGGGACAGCCGCCGTAGCGATTCGAGATCCTGCGGACGATGCGGTCCAGCCACCGTCAGATGTACGTAGGGAATGACACGGCGAACCAAGGCCAACGCCGCCAGCAACTCGGGCACCCCCTTCAGACGCCAGTTACTGCCAACAACGATGAGCCGGGCGCCTCTGGACCGGCCCGGTAAGGGGTCCGGCGGCAGCCGCTCTGACCGAAAGAAATCCCCCGCTTGGATCGCCTTATAAATCACCGTTATCCGGTTCGGATCGCATCGGTATGCTTCTAGCACCCTCCGCCGGGTATATTCGGAATTGCAGATCCAATGGATCGGCCGGCGAAAAAGGCTTGCTTCCCGGTGATGTCGCCAGATCAGGCTGAGCAACCGGCGCACGCCGTGCTGACGCCAAACCTGTCGGGGGTGGGTCCAGACCTCGGCCACCTCGTAATCGTTGACCTGAGCCAAAATCGGCCCTCGAAACATCCGCAAAGTGGCGAGAATATAGGTGTTGTTACTATGCAGGATTGTCGGCGGCCCCGGCGACACAGACAGCAGGTCCGCCAATCGACAGGCTCGGTTGTACAGGTCGCGCGATGACCGCCCTTGCCCGGAGGCATGCAACCGGGGATGCTCCTGCCTAAAATTCGGGGCCACGACATGAAATTCGATTTCCGGATCATCCCGGAAGGCGTCCCACAGATATCGGGCAAAGATCCCCGGCCCGTTGGTCACTTCCTCGAAATTGGTCGTCAAAAATATTATACGTAAATCCATGCTATTTCTCGGCGATTCAGAGCGACGTCAGCTTGGATGGAGCGGTGATTATCCGCTCACAGACCATCCGAACCGGATGATTGGGCGGACAAATTCTCAGTAGTTCTTGTATCGTACTTGGGCGAAATTGACGTATGTTCTCCCGTAGTTTCATGGTGCTTCGCCGCACGGGTTTTCGGCCGGCCAGCAAAGCCCGTAATATCGCCATGGGTATTTTCGGCAAGGCCCACAGGTATGCCCCTGTCAGACCTCGTCGAGCTGCTTCGGAGGCAAACTGAAAGATCGGCAAAAACGTGCCGGCCAATGCATAGTCTAGCGGATGCATACTCCAGCCGAGATGGATCCGGTTCAGCATGGTCTGCTGGAAATTGTGCGACTCCGGCCGACCTCCAACGCCCCCCTCGTGATAACCCAATATTTCCGGGCTCCAATAAACCAGATACCCCATATCCAAGGCCCGCAAAGCAATATAAGAATCGAGTCCGCCATACATTGAATGTTCCGGATAGTAGCCGATATCCCTTAATACTCCCGCACGGAAAGCGGCATGACCACCATAAATCGCATTAGTGTACATCGACGCCGGAGGAGTAATGTCCTTATCCTTCCACACGGACATCCGTTTGAATCGGTCCGGCTGGGAAGTCATAAATTGACCGGAGACAATTATAATCTCTGGCCGATCGGATAAAATGGCAATCGCTTTTTCCACTGCATCCGGGAACAAATAGAGATCATCATCGAGATAGTAGATGAATTCGCCCCGAACGTTCGCGCTGGCGATGTTCTTGGCCGTGGGCCAGCCCATATTGCGATGCATGCGAATAACCCGCACCTCGGGATACTCCTTCTGCACTTCTTGCCATCCGTCGTCCGCCGAGTCGTTGTCGACGATGAGGATTTCCGTGTTCGCATAGGTCTGATCGCGGGCGGCCTGTACGCTACGACGCAGGCATTCACAACGATTATATGAAATGATAACAATACTAACTAACGGCTTGTTCCGACTCATACTGCTTACCTTTTCTGCTCCATCTTCTACGACCGGCCAGTTTCTTTCTCAGGTGTCTGTGGCTCGGATTCATTCACTATTCGGAATCATCATCTTCGAGCTTTCCTCGGCACCGGGCCAGCATGTGGCGAACGATTAGCAAACCCTGCTGGAAAATATATACAAAATCGCTTTTGCGTATCGCCAGATCCGTCCGGGGCACACCGGATGCGCGGACATATGCAACTACGGTCAACACACTTAGCAAGAGGAAGCTCAATGTATTCGCCATAGCCGCTCCGTTGATACCGTAGGGGCGTATCAATAAGACCCCCGCGGCTGCTCCGAAGACCAGCGTCAACCAATTGATGATAGTCGTATAGTTTTCCTTTCGGCGAACCCATAAATCCGCCCCCAGAATCCGCGATCCGCCGAACACGGCTAGACCGGGCAACATGATTAAAAACGGCACGATACTCCCGACAAATTCCCTCCCAAACAGGATCAGCAGGACCGGCGGGGCGACTACTGCCAGAGCAAGGGCACAAGCGATACAGATAATCGTGGTTATCCGATACAGAAACGGGGTCTGTTTCATCCGGGCGTCCGGATTATTGCTCAGCCGGGGCAGAAAGGCTTGGCCCATGGCCGTGGGTATCATTTTAGTTTGCTCGGCCATCATCGCCGCCACCGCAAACAGGCCAATTTCCGCCTCTGTCACCCGCATGTAGCTCAACAAATAGATGCCTACGCGATAGATAAGAAACATGGCTGTCCGGCCAAGTACCATCACCGCCCCGAACTTGAGGCTTTCTTTAAGCAAATATCCCGAAAAATATCTTGGATTCAGAGTGGCATATTCGCGTAGATACCAGCCGGTAACAAAAGTCAGAATGAAAGGCACGAATAGGGTGACCAACATGGCGGTTGTCACTCCGTAACCCATCAAGTTAATTAAGATGAAAGTTCCCAAGGTAACAAGAAAAATACCGGCTGTGGTTAAACCTACGCTCGCTTCGATCCGTTCGCAGCCCCGCAGCATTTCGGCGAGTATCCCCTTTATCATTTCCACGGGAATCAACAGCATAGCCAAGATCACCAGCATGACCGGCAGATCCCCGAAGGCCCCGCGATTAACCGGTAGCCAGAATAGGTAGGCGGCCATGGCCAACATGCCTAGAGAACCAAAGATCACAACGAACAGGATATTTTGAAAGAATAAGGACTTGCGTTGGGTCTTGTACAACCCGGCGAAAATATTGTTGACCACAGGCTGTCCGCCGGTGAAAAAAATACCCAAGGTCCGCGCCAGGGTTATGGCCAAGGCAAATACGCCTCGGCCTTCGGGTCCCAGGCCGCGGGCCAGTAGAGCCTGACCAATCGTTGAAAAAAACAACTGGGCGGTCTGCCCACTGAAAGTTACCACGAAATCTTTTTTCAGCACCCCCATAGGGTAATCTATCCTCTCTCCGGCCCCCCGAAACATGCTTCGGTTGCTTGGCCCGGCGTCGGCGCTTTCTCAAGAACGAATGATTGAACTCACATCCATTACATAGATCTGGCGGGTTCCTTCATGCACCGAATCGAAGCAAATTTTCGTCCCATCCCTATTCCATCGCGGGTGTAGATCGCAACGGAAATCCCGTGCATAACAGGAAGGTGAATGGAAGGCTCCGAGATCGATGCGCCGGTTCGTGATTAGGTCAAAAAGGATCAACCATCGCTTGTATTCTCGTGGATAGGTATCGGTTACAAACCATCGCCGATCCGGAGAATATGAACAATGCCCGTCGCCGTTGAAATGATCCTCGCCAACCATCTCGGCTTGTCCGGTCTGTTCATCGAACCGATAATAATGCTTGCCACGACCGGCCACCAGGGCATAAGCCAGAATATACCGATCATCCCGCCAATCGAAATGGCTGACCATTCCGTCATCGGACACGATCCGCAGGTCGCTTCCATCGGGACGGGCGGTCAGGGCTCGCGTATATGAGTCCGGCGGAAAAGATCGCCGAGCAAGGAATTTATACTGCCCTTTTCTCCAAGCCCGGAACAAGACATCTCTCAGCGGGCCACGGTAGGTTCTCCATCGGTGGAAAAATACAAACCTCGAATCATCGGTATTGAACTGAATATGGTTCACCTTGTGAATCATCCCTCTCATACTTGGCAACGGGTGAAAATCGGCGAGTTGCCGAAGGGAGATGATTTGCCGATACCGGCCGGTTTCCAGGTTCATCCACCATATTCCATCATGCTCAGGGCATCGTTGATGGATCGTCCGATCCTTAAGCCCCGCATAGCCGTAGCCCGGTCGCACACGATGCAAACGGGCGAAATTAAGAGTCAATGCGGTCCGGCCGTCATGACTGACCGCATAGACCGGCAAAGGCAGGGTCCGCGATTCACCGGAAAACACGTCACGCAAGACAGCCACGGCTTTGCCGTCTATACGATCATTATAAATGATCCAGCGGTCCGGAGCGGAGGGTAGCCATTGCAGCATGCAAGCCTGTTGCCAGTTCCACGCACGGGTATTGGCCAAGGTTCGCCAGGCATTTCCCTGATGGGTGTCGATCAGGCCGATCCGGGCAACATTGTTGGCCGCTGGTGGTCGTCCGTCGAAATCGCTCTCGAGAGCAAGCAGGTATCGGCCGGTGGAATCCCAGGGAGTCAGGTTGTAATAGCCAAAAAAATGATGCCCCGGCGGGCGGGTCATCGCTTGAGGTTTGACCGGTGTGACCAACTCCATGTTTCCCATTTTACTCTCTGCTCCGGTGAAAGGTTGCAGAAGTCAGGATCGACCGACCGCCCCAAGAACACCTCTGGGAATAGACGGCTCTGGATAAACATAAACAGCTGGGGAGACATCATTGGTCATGGCAGCCTCGATCGCCCACAGGTAACGCAGTCGTCCGTAAATAAGCCCCAGCATGATCATAAGCGGATACACAGAATTCATGCGTACGATCCAGGGCACGAATACGACATCGGCCAAGCCGGCAACTCCCAAGCCGATTAACAGGGCCAATCCCAATGTAGCAACATTTCGTGTTTCCCTATCCTCCCGGCGGGTCATGAGAAAAAACTGCCATCCCAAGCGAACACCAATCAACAAGTATACTGTGCCAAACAGAATCCCCATTTCACCGAGAATATGCAGATAGGTATTATGTGCATTTGTCAATCGGCAATAAAGCCCTACTGTTGTGGCCCAACGATCATATCCCACACCCGCGAATATATAAAAAGGGTTCGACAAAAAATAGTGTATTGCAGCTATCCAACCCGGAGTGCGTCCCCCACTTTTCAAGGCACCCCCCACATCCCGAAGCGTGCTAAAACGCTCAGCGATGGCCGGCACATGGCTCATGACCATCATCACCGTTATCCCTCCCAGAACCAGAAGGATGACATTTCGTGTCCGCTCCCCGCGATGTATCAGCGGTGGAACGCAAAGCATGACACAGGTCCCCACAAAAAGCGCTCTCGACCCAGAAGCTAATAAAAGCAACAAGTAGATAGAAATGGACGTCACATTGATTAACTTCGATCCTATTCTTAATTGCAAAGCAAGAATTAAAACCACCGTCCCGAGAACGCAAACGGTCGCAAAATTATTCCGGCTCATATAGCCAAGACTAGTCAACTCCGTTGCTGAGATATGCAAATCCTCCCGCGCCTGGAAATAGAGCTTCATGGGCACAAGACGCGTATAGTCCAATAGGGCCGTGAGCATAAAAACCAGTACACCCAGACGCAGATACTTCCATACCTCCCGAAACTCGTTCCCATCAGTCGGCGTTGAAGCGGCAATGGCAAATACAAACCAAACCCCGCCGACTCGTAGAGCCGCCATAGGGGCCCGATACAAGGCATCGGTGATCTCACCGGCAATAAAGTGATTAATGCCTGTCCCGATCAAAGCCCAAACCACAATTGTAATAATCTGAATTTTGAACCATGATGGGGCCCAGGCGATATCTTCCTGTTGATTCCGGAAAATCCAGATGGGCATGAGTACAACCAACAGCAGTTCAGGAGGATAAATGGAGGATCGGGTAGCCCCTGCCTGCAAGGCAGGTAATATGCTGATCCAGCATATTGCTAGAGCTATCAATCGGGCCCTTTTGCCCATCAGGGCCAGAACCATAACCGCTAATGCCAGACACATTTGTATGGGGTTGACCGTCACGAAACAAAAAGACTCCACAATCGGGACATTAAACTGACCATCATTACGGTTTTGGATCCTGCCTTTGCCTCTCTTGATGCAAATGAAGAATCTTCGCTGTAATCCTTTGCCGGGCTTGATATACTTGCTCAGGCCTAGAAGATTCCTGGGTTATTTTTCGCGAGAGATCCTCAATGACCTCCTGCATTCGCGTCGAGTATGTAATTCCTCCTTGATTAGTCTTGGCCACAAACAGCTCTTTTCGTAACTGTACCAGATATTCATAATCCTCGACCCCTTCGCGCCAGGCTTCCCAGCGTCGGCTCGGTACCATTATTTCCCCGCCACAATCCACGGGGGCGTACCGACCATCATACACCACCGAACATCTTTCGGCCTCACAGCCGAAATCGTCCCAGCTAGCGCAGGGCGTATTCTGGCGGCGATCAGTGTAAACCCAGAACCCACAACCCGTATCGCCATCCGCCCATGCGAGCCATGGCATCTTGCGATAATAGGCATAGGGTGTAAGCGCCCCCCTGGCATAACTAGCAGCCGCATACCGCCAGATTTCCTCAGGCCCTTGCTCCCTCAGGATGCTCGCAGCTACTGGCGCACGCGAGGTTGGTTGGGGCAGGCACCAGATGTCAATATAATCGGCAAAGCGTTTGATGTCCTCGTACTCTTTACTGTGACCGATACTATTAGCAAAAATCCGGATGTGAGGATCAATCTGCTTAATGAATTTCGCCAGTTGCAGAAATTCGTCGCAAAGGCTTTCATCATAAGGATATAGAGCAAATCGATCATAGCCTATCCCCCGCTGGCGTAGATGGTCCACCCACTGGTTCAAATAACTTCGGAAATAGTGCTTCCATGGATCGCTCATGTACGGATTCCACTGGCCCCGCCCGAAACCGTCCGGACGTTGCGGTGAGCACGCCGCAAAAAAAAGAAATAATGCGGCATCGGGATAATAATCTAAGGCCCGGTCATGCTGCCCAAAATCGACGCTCAAAGAGCCCAAACGGATTTTACCTATGGGAAGGTCTGAGAGGGGCAAAATATTGACATTGATATAATGCTCTCGGAGGTCATGTACCGCAAAAGGGATATGATGCCTCTCAAGACCCAGCATGGTCAGATAAGCCCAGTTGTAACTTTTCAATGTTACCCGCTCGGGGAAGCGGAGCGGGTGAACGATAACCTCAACAGGAATCAGCGTTTCACGGGGGGGTTTTTCTACGGTATTACGCAGCCGGACCCCGAAATGATATTTCCCATCGGGCAAATTCGGATTGTGCAGAGTCAACCATAACTGTCCCACGCTGCCGGCCTCGACGGTCCAGCAACCATCGGTGATTTTTACAAGAGCATCGCCAATGAGACCCGCCCGAATGGTTTCCACAAAATAGGCCCGACGTAACGTAATCGTTTCATGCGGCGGAAAGGTCTGACCAGCCTCATTTTGCAGCAAAGATATGGCCACCTCGAAAGTTGCGTCCTCGGGCTGCTGATTCACCACGGTCAGAGCCAGGGGTTCGTACTCCCCCACCCACATCTCCAACCGGGCTACCTGCAGCTCGGAGACCGGGCTTCCATAAACATCGTCCGGCCGCAACTGGTACATAGCGTCCGCCTGATACCAGCGTAAAGGCTGTCCCCCGCGACTGTTGAGCCACTGCCCCCGAAGCCGCTGAACGGAGCGTTGCAGTTCCCGGATTTTTTCGGTTTGATCAACAGCCACCTGCTTCGCTTCGCGGTGGAGCCGTTGCGCCGATTCGAGCTGTTCCGGGTTTGCTCCACGTGCATCCTCGCCACCCGATTTCATGTCGGATACAAGTCGCTCGATCTCCCAACAAGCTCTGACTAAACAACGATGATCCGACAGGAAACCGGCTAGCCGGTCGGCGGTTGCCAGAACACGCCGTTGTGTCCCGACCTCTGCGGTTGCTCGATCACCCGCAAAAACCTCGATTTCATCGAGAAACACGTACCTGCCGGCGGAAACCAGCATGATTCGAACATAACGACCACAACTATTAATGTTGGTAGCTCGAAACTTGAAGGACTTGGCTATCCTCCCCGGTTCGGCCAGTTCCATTTCCATTATGGGATTGTGAGCGGCCCCGGCGAGGTAATACGACCGTCCATCGTCGCTCACCGTAACCAACAATTGCCGGGGGGCGAACACGCCCACCCGACCACCTCCGACACTGCAAACTCGGACCTCGCCAATAGGCTCAACTCGACCAAGATCGATCGTAATCGTCGCGTATCGGCTCGCACCATTCCAACTGTCAATCCAGCCCACCGTGCTTTTTTTGATCCAATTCGCCCCGGCCTTGATCCCATCGGTCAACTGTGTGCGATCTTCCGGATCGGTGCAGTGTTTATAATTGGGTGTTGGGCTAAGAGTATAGGGCTTACCCAGAGCCAGGTTGATTTCCTGAGATGTTGGACTTTCGGCCGAAACAAACCCTGTACAGGCCATCAGCAGGACACCGACAAGAAGGCCTGCACACGGTTTCAGGGGTTGCGACGAGCAACACCGCAAAGCCTTGCGAGAAACCCACGCCGGGCTTAGTAATTGTGCTAAATACTTTTCAAACAACAAGTTAAGCATGGCCTATCTCGTTGGCCTCGTCTTAATATCCACATGATAACCTTACGGAGGGGAAAGGCCCTTGGAAATGAAATCCACATCTTTTCCGAATCTATCCCATCCAGTTGGCTCATTCTCCATAGTGCATATCATTGGATACGAACACCTTCACTTCTCAGTTCACCTTCCAAGTTGTGGCCGTTTCCGATTAAACAACAATACGTGCCCAGGTTATTCACAACACCGGACATCGTACCCAAACCATTATAGTCGCCGATCTTATCGGCATTCAGAAGACTTTTCCCAAGCTCAACTTAAGAACAGTCCATGCGAATGGTCCCAGGAAACAATTCGAGCCGAGTTGCTTGTCGCGAGAAATCTGCTAATCTGCCAGCTTTCCCGTCATTCGAAACGGGGTTACATGGAATGGATTCAAGACCACCTGACAATCAAAAACACCGGTCCGGCATCGTGGATTTATCCATCATTGTGCCCACTTACCAAGAAGCTGAAAATATTAAATCCCTAATAACTCGAATCGCGGCCGCCTTGTCGGGTACCCGTCTTACCTACGAAATCATCATCGTCGATGACAACAGTCAGGACGGAAGCGAGCAAATCGTCGCGGAACTGGCGGCCGAAGGGTATCCCGTCGGGATCATCACCCGGATCGACGAGCGCGGGTTGAGCTCGGCGGTTATCCGCGGTTTTCAGGAAGCACGCGGCCACGTCCTGGTCTGCATGGATGCCGACTTGAGCCATCCGCCAGAGGCGATACCCCGTCTCCTGGCGGCCTTGGGCGAGCCGCAAGTCACGTTCGCCCTTGGCAGCCGCTATGTCCCGGGGGCCAGCAGCGACGAGGACTGGGGGCTGTATCGCTGGCTGAACAGCAAATTCGCCACTCTTCTGGCTAGGCCGCTGACCCGGGTAAAGGATCCGATGTCCGGCTTTTTCGCCCTCCCGCGGGAAGTTTTCGAGCAGGCCGCGCCGCTTAACCCCATCGGTTACAAAATCGGTTTGGAATTGCTCGTCAAATGCAACTGCCGGCAGGTGCGAGAGATACCTATTCATTTCGCCGATCGGCGGGCCGGGCAAAGCAAACTCTGCTTCAAGGAACAACTCAACTATATCCGGCACATCAAGCGGCTGCTGGATTTCGAATACGGCTGGTTCTGGCGATTGCTGCTGTTCCGTCGGAAAAGAAATGCATAACGACCGCTCAAGGCGAGCGCATGCTTCTTGAACATAACCACTTATAACTGGCAACCGCGTCAATCCTCTTCAAATTGCTCAATCCATTCCCGGACGGCTTTCAGCACGCGTTGTTTGTAGACATAAACGCTGGACACGGCGATGCCGAGTTGCCCGGCCACTTGTTCGGCCTGACGGCGCTGGAGGGCAAACAGGTTAAAAGCCTGGAACACTTTTTCGCCCATCGTGCCGGAGATTTGCCGTAAGGCCTCGTCCAGGAGCGCGTAACGCCACTCCTGTTCCCACAATTGAACGGCCGTCGCCTGGCCTTGCGGATCGGCCAACTGCTGGAGCGGATCCAGGCCGCTAACGGGGGCGACCTGCTGAACACGGGTACGCCGATGACGCTCACGCATCGCCTGCATGATACGTTTACGAGCAATGCCGTAGAGCCAGCGGCGGAATCGGCCTCTGGCCGGGTCATAAACCCCACTCACCAGCGACCGGTGGGCCGCCATGAGTACATCCTGGGTCACGTCCTCGCAATCGGCGTCGGAAAGGCCCAGTCGATGGGCAAAATGGCCGAGCATCGGTGCGTAAATGTGATAAAAGCTGATCCAAGCTTCCTTATTGGTGGTATCACGAACGGCCCACAGCAAGTTGGTCTGGGTGGTCTGCAATATCGAGGCTCGCAAAGCACAAAGATTGTTTCCGTTGCCGCTTTTCATATTAATCAAAAACGTCGGACATAGGCAAGAGCGATACATCAAACAAGTATAATACCTTGTAAATACAAATCTTAACCGCGCGAAACCTCTTGGCCGAAAATTTTTTTTTAAAAAGTGTAATAAACCGCTTCCCAAAGGCAACTAAGAGGCAGGAAGCAATGGTCCGCCGCTGGGGAGCTATGGTTCGAGGTGCCAAGGTCGCCGGCTTCCGGCGGCGATGCGGGGTGTCGCCGCATAATACGGAAGCCGGCGACCGGCACCTTTTTCGGTATCGCGTCTCCGCGCACTTCCCGGTATAATCCCCCTCGCTCACGATGATCCACCTGGAGCCGATTGTGCCCCATGCCAACCTGATTGAGATTCCGCGACTTTTTCCCCTAAGGACGCAAAAAGGAGAAAGGCGACATGCAAAGCAGGACACTCAAACGGATTTTATGGTGGCTGGGTTGGGTAATGGTCGGCATAGGGGGGTCGGTTTCGGCCGCGGAAAGTTCCCCCACGGCCGAAGCCTTTCCGGTGGAGAAATTACCGCCAGGATACGTGCGCGGGGACGTGGTCAGTCATTCCTATGTACCCAATCGAACGTGGGGTCGCGCCGAGGCGATGGGCGTATGCCCTTATCTTTTCGAATATTCGCTTCTGCATATTGATGACAAATGGTATGCGCTGGAGAAAGGGCACGCGGAGAATATCCGCCGCATCGACATGGTCAGCCAGTGGTCCACCGTCGTCTCGCTATCCCATCGTCATGAGTATTTTCGCCAGGAGTTCATCAACCTGATGATTCGGGCCTTCGCCAAGCGGCAGCTCATGATCGTCAGCGCATGGGAGGAAGACCCGGATCGACCCCATAAAATCATCGGTGGGTTGCTGGAGCAACTCTGGGTGGATCGGGACAAGACGCTGAGCAACCCCGAAGGCGACCAGGCCACCGGCCGCCAACTCATCAATAATATTCTGGCGGTCCACATCGGTGATGAGGAATTGGCCTCGATTAAAACCCAGGGACTGGAAAAACGCATTCAGACCTTCAAGGAACAGATTCAAAACCGGCTGATGGACGGACAACGCCCCTTCGCTCACATCAAATGCTGGTTTAACGAAATTCATTACGCGATCGGGGCCTATGCGGCCAATCCGGAGGACTTGGAGCAAGGTCGGCAAAAATGGCCGTCCAATTGCGAGTTCATCGGCGTGGACACCTACCATTTCTGGGGATTCGAACACACCCCGTTCGATCCCGACGATTCCCAAATAACCCCACGACGGATCATCGATCATGCCCTATCCTGGCAGAACGTGGTCACCCGCTATTACGGCCCGGATTTTCGCGTGCGTGTCGGCGATCAATGGAAGCCCGAACACAATAACGACACGCACGCCATGATGCAGGGCATCGACCTCGGCGGCGCGGATCGGGCCATGATGATCTACATCGCCAATTCCTGCGCGGTCCATGAACGATCCTACACCACGCCGATCGAAACGATGGACGCTTTTTACGACTCCATCAAGGCCGGTCCATGGGTCGGGCTGAGCTGGTGGGTATTTGGTGGGTACAAGGAATTCACCGCCACGCTGGACTATGTGGACAAAACCCTGAAGCGTTACACGCCGCAACATCCCAAGGGCGTCGCGTATTCAGAGGCCGAATTAGAGAAGTATCGCCGCCGTTTTCTCGAATCGCGCATGCGGATGTTCAACGATGTGGTTTATAACCAGTTCGGCCACCTGAACGGACCGAAGCCGAACCCGTAACTCTTTTTTAAGGAGCACACCATGCCTACCACCAGATACGTCATCGCGGTAGCGGTTCTCGTGCTGGCGAACGCCGCATCCTTCGGGCAATCCCCGGCCCGGCCCACCCATGCCGGCCGATCGGTCCAAGATGAAAAACTACCTCCAGGGTATGTGCGCGGGGACGTGGTCAGTCATTCCTATGTCCCCATCCGCACCTGGAGCCCCAAGGAGGGAATCGGCATCATGCCCTATTTGTATGAATACGGGCTGATGGCCTCCGAGGACAACAAGCCGCTCGAACCTTTTCACGCCGAAAACATTCGACGCATCGACATCGCCAGTCAATGGTCGACGGCCATCCAACTCGGCAACCGACGGGATGACTATCGCGATGAAGTGATCAACCTGATGATCCGCTGTTTCAAGAACCGCCAATTGATTATCCTGAGCGCCCGTCCCTCAAACAAACCGGAAAAAGACTCGGCCGTAAACCTGCTGCGTATCCTGGAAAAGCTCTGGGCCAACCGGGACAAAACCCTGACCAGCCCCGAGGGCGACCAGGCTACGGGGCGGCAACTCATCAACAATATTCTGGCCGCCAGCCTGGGCGACGAGGGCGAATGCGGCCTGGGAACCAAGGGGTTACGGGAACTATTCGACAATTTTGATCGAGATATCCGTTTGCGGAAAATGGACGGCGAGCAGCCCTTTAGCCACATCAAAGGCTGGTACAACATGCTCGGCTATGCGGCCTTGAACTACAACGGCTGTTATGCCGCCAGTCGGGAAGACGTCGAAAAACACAAGCGAGTCATGCTGCCGGCCAACACCCAAGCCATCGGCGTCGACGTGTACCATTACTGGTTCTTCAAGCACAGCCCGTTCGACCCGGCTGACCTGTCCATCCCTCGTGAAAAAGTGCGAGCCCATTCGGATGAATGGCAACGCATCCGAACGAAATATTATCCGGAAGGTCTGCAGACGGGCGTGTGTAAGGACAGCAGCGATCCGGAAACCTGGATTCCCGAATGCTGGAACGATACACATGCCCTGATGAACGGCATCGAACTGGCCGGGGCGAAAAACGCCATGATGTGGTACATCGCCGCTTCGGGGCAAATCGAAAGCCAAAGCTATACCACGCCCATCGAGACCATGGAATCGTATTACGATCACCTCAAGGCCGGTCCCTGGGTGGGTTTGGGCTGGTGGATATTCCCCGGTTTCCAGGAGTTCGGCCGGCCCGGGATGGGGGCCCATTTCATCGGCGGGCTCGACTATTACGACCGAACCCTGAAGCACTACACCCAGCGGCACCCCGAAGGCGAACCGTATTCCAAGGAAATGCTCGACTACTGGCATGACCAGTACGTGGCCATGAAGATGCGGATGTTCAATGACGTGGTTTATAACCAGTTCGGCCACCTGAACGGGCCGAAGCCGAAGCAATGACTTTTTTCAGAAAGGAGTCAACCATGCACGCCCTTAAATACAACGTCGCGGTTTGGATTTTGCTTCTGACAAGCGTGACATCCTTTGGACAATCCCCGGCCCAAGGAGAGCGGCGCGGCCGGGCGGCCAAGGACGACAAACTTCCGCCGGGCTATGTCCAGGGCGATGACGTGGTCAGCTATTCGTATGTGCCCAATCGCTATTGGACCCTGGAAGAGGGCATCGGCAAATGCCCCTATCTATTCGAGTACGGGGTGATCAAATGGGACAACAAGCGGCCGCTGGCGGACTTCCACGAGGAAAACATCCGCCGGATCGACATGGTCAGCAAGTGGTCCACCTGCATTCAACTCACCAACCGCTATGCGGCCTGGAATGACGAGGTCATCAACCTGATGATCCGGTGCTTCAAGAACCGCCAGTTGATTATTCTGGCCGCCCGTCCCGATTCCAAACCCGACAAGGAAAAGGATTATTTCGGCCATCTGGTCGCCATTCTGGAAAAGCTCTGGGCCAACCGGGACACGGAACTCGTGAGTCCGGAAGGCGACCGGGCCACGGGACGCCAGTTGATCAACAACATCCTGATGGCCGACACGGGCGATGAAGGCTTGACCATTTTAAAAACCGAAGGTCTGTACGCCCTGAACGAGCGGGTCCGGGAGGAGATCAAGGAGCGGAAGATGGGCCGGGAACGTCCGTTCCGGCATATCAAGACCTGGTATAACGAAATGCACTATGGCATGGGCACCTATGCCGCGAACAAGGAGGATCTCAATAAAAAGGATCCGAATAAAGGCCCGCAGAAATGGCCGTCAAATTCCGAATTGATCGGCGTGGATACCTATCATTACTGGGGCTTTGACAATGCTCCGTTTGATCCTCAGGATCCTTCCATTCCGCGCGAACGCATCGAATCGCGGGCCAAGGCCTGGCAGGACGTGATCACCCGCTATTACGGTCCTGACTTCCGCGTTACCACCGGACCGACCTGGGAGGCGAAACACCGGAACGACACGCATGCCATGATTCAGGCGATCGAGCTGGCCAAGGCCAAGCAAGCCATGATGGTCTATATCGCCAACTCCGACTATATCCCCGGCACCAGCTATACGACCCCCATCGAAACCATGGACGCCTTTTATGACTCGATCAAGGCCGGGCCGTGGGTGGGGCTGAGCTGGTGGGTGTTCGACAACAATCACGAAGGCTGCCGGACGCTGGATTACATTGACAAGACGCTCCGGCGCTGGACGCCACCGCCCAAAAAGGACAAGACCTCTGACCAGGAAAAAGACGCCGCTCAGCAGCAACAGGAGAAGGAGCGGAAAAAGAAAGAACGCGAGGGCGTACTCTACCCGGAGGAGGTTCAGGAACGCTTGCACAAGCAGTTCATTGAATCACGCATGCGGATATTCAACGACGTGGTCTATAACCAGTTCGGCCATCTGAACGGACCAGAACCCAAGGAAGACGCCAAGTAAAGGAGAGTGGTATGTTGAAATCGCAAATTCGTTTGAGTCCTTGTATCGGCCTGGGCATCTTGCTGGCCCTGGTCGCTGGACCATGGATTAAAGACACCCAGGCCGCGAAACCCGCCCCCGTGGGCAAGAAATTACCTAACGGCTTCGTCCAGGGCGAGGTGGTCAGCTATTCGTATGTCCCCATCCACACCTGGACGCCGGAAGAGAGTATCGGCGTCCTGCCCTATCTTTTTGAATACGCCCTGATGGCCTGGGACGGCAAGCAACCGTTGGAAAAATATCACGCGGAAAACATCCGCCGGATCGACATCGCCGGCCAATGGTCCACCGCCATCCAGCTTTACAACCGCTACAAGACCTATCATGACGAAATCATTAATCTGATGATTCGCTGCTACAAGAACCGACAGCTTATCATTCTCAGCGCCACGCCGGGGGGCAACGATCCGGAAAAGAACGCTTTCCAGAACCTTATTGACATTCTGGAAACTCTGTGGTCCAAACGGGACGTAGAACTGGTCAGTCCGGAGGGGGACAAGGCCACGGGCCGACAGTTGATCAACAACATCCTGGCCGCCTGCATGGGTGACGAAGGGGAGTGCGGCCTCAAGACCGAGGGATTGCGGAAATATTTCGACGACTTCAACCGGGACATCCGGTTCCGTAAAATGGACGGAGAGCAACCCTTCCGGCATATCAAAAGCTGGTACAACATGTTCGGTTTCGCGGCCTTTGATTATCACACCTGTCTGGCCGCCGAGAAGGAGGATGTGGAGAAACACAAGCGGTTCATCCTTCCGGATAACACCCAGGCCATCGGCGTCGACGTTTACCATTACTGGTTCATCGACAACAGCCCGTTCGACCCGGCCGACCTCTCCATCCCCCGGGAAAAGGTCCGGGCGCACTCCGATGAGTGGCAACGCTTGCGGACGAAATATTACCCGGATGGTTTGAAGGTGCGCGTTTGCGACGATGGCAAGGATCCCAAGACGTGGATTCCCGAGTGCTGGAACGACACCCATGCCCTGCTCCAGAACATCGAGATCGCCGGCGCGAAAAACGCGGAGATGTGGTACATCGCGGTCACCGGACAACTGGTCAACGCCGGCAAGGAAACGACCTTTACCACGCCCGTCGAAACGATGGATTCTTATTATGACCACCTGAAAGCCGGTCCCTGGTCGGCCTTGAGCTGGTGGTACTTCGACCCCCAAAGCCCCGGCGGCCAAGGCGGGCTGCACTATTACGATAAAACCTTGGTGCATTGCACGAAGGAGAATCGCAAGGGTACGCCCTATTCGCCGGAGATGCTCGACTACTGGCATGATGAATTCGTTAAATCCCGGATGCGGATGTTCAATGACGTGGTCTATAACCAGTTCGGCCACTTGAACGGACCGGCTCCCAAAAACAACTAACACAAAGGGAGCAGACCGATGAAAACATGGTTAACGATACTGGGTACGACGGCGTTTCTGTCCGTTTGGGCCTTGAGCGGCGCGACTCTGGCCGAGGAGCAAACCAGCCCGACGGCGGCGGCGTTTCCGGTGGAGAAATTGCCGCCGGGTTTCGTGCGCGGCGACGTGGTCAGTTATTCCTATGTACCCAACCGTTATTGGGGCCGGGCCGAGGCCATCGGGCTCTTACCCTATCTCTTCGAATACGGCATGATGAAATGGTCCGGCGCGCAGCCCCTGGAGCATTACCACCAGGAGAACCTCCGCCGGATCGACATGGTCAGTCAATGGTCCACCTGCATCCAGCTTTACAACCGCGAGAATGGCTGGCGGGATGAGATCCTCAACCTGATGATCCGTTGCTTTTCAAAACGCCAGTTGATCATCCTCAGCGCCCGGCCGGGTGATGAGGATTCAAGCAAGGAGAAAGACTCTTTCCTGAATCTGATCGCCATCCTCGAAAAACTGTGGGAAAACCGGGATCAAACGCTAACCAGTCCGGAGGGCGACCAAGCCACCGGGCGCCAATTGGTCAACAACATCCTCATGGTCAACATGGGCGACGAGCATTTACAGTTCATCAAGACCGAAGGTATGCGGGAACTTTTCGACCGGTTTGATCGTGAAATCCGTGACCGGCTGATCGACGGTCAACGCCCCTTCCGGCACATCAAAACCTGGTATAACGAAATCCAATACGGCATGGGCA
>CAZXSA010000051.1:0-23285 GCA_964642815.1 uncultured Planctomycetales bacterium
ATGCCCAGCCGTATCGATTCGAGCAGACTTTCGAGGTTCGAAACATGTGGAAGGATAACGACGCCAAGAAATGGATTATTGATTGGCGACACAACATGTACGATCCGAAAATCGCGTATTGAAATTGTTGACTTATTTCATGAGGAGTGACCGAAATGCACAGGTTTTTGATTTCCTCAGGTATCTCTATCGTCCTTGGATGGGTCATGCCTGCCTTGGCCCAGCATCATCACCATGCGGGCGATATTGTCGTCGGACGATCGCTCGGCGGGCAACTTAAGTGTGAGTTTCCCGGCGAGCACGTCGAGGTGATTCCTATTTTATCCGGTCCGCCCGGTTATATCGGCTGGGCCGGCGAAACCCCAGGATTCGATCACTTGGAGGCGGACGAGGCGGAAGAGGATTTCTGGACTCTCCAGACCGGCGTGGCCATTTATTTGGTGGCCGTTGACGATGCGTTGGACAGCCCGGTAAGGGTCCGCGATTTTGATACCCTGGGAGTATTGATCGACGATGCCGGTGGGGCGGCGTTTCTGGGAAATGCCGGTCTACACAAACATGTGATCTGGCACGTCGATCCCAGCGTCGCGGGCTTTGACCCACTTCGAAAAACCTACTCCGGCATGTTCTATCTTCACGATACAAGCGGCACTTATCGGAATTCCGATCCCTTTCTTCTGCGTTTCGAGATTGTTCCGGAGCCGGTATCGCTGATGTTCGTCCTGGCAGGGAGTGCGGTGGTGGCATTTCGCCCCTCGCGATATCGAAAATCCTCAAGGGAGGTTGGATGATGAAAAACGCCATTCTTGCCGGCTTGTTGGGAATCGTACTGTCGGTGAGTGCGGGGCCTGTCGAGGCCCAGCACTCCGGAGATTTGTGGGTTGCCCTATCGGACACGAACCAGATTGTGCTGGATATCGTGCATGGGTTCAGTCCGAGCGAGGGTTCTATCTTATTGAGCGTGGTAGATGGTCCGTTTTTTTGGGGTTGGACTTCGAGCGATCCGGGCTTCGACCACATTACCAGGGCCTATCCGGAGCTTGGGTTTTACCCTCTCGATTCCAGCGCGGGGATATGGCTGGAGGTGGTGAGCATCGACCCCGCATTATACATCATAATCCCACCAACCTATACCTACCTCGATGGTCCCGGCCAAACGATTCGCCTGGGCGACGGCGGTAATCTCCATAAGCACCTGATTTGGTTCATTGATTCGACGGACCCCGCGTATAATCCCGCCCAGGTTCTTTGGGAGGTTACTCTTATTCTCCGGGATGAACGGGGAACGGGTGGGCATGGGACTTCCGCGCCATTCACCTTGCGATTTATCACCCGGATTTTGATTCCCGGCGACCTCGACTACGACGATGACGTGGATATGGATGATTTCGGGATTTTCGAGCGATGTCGAACAGCCCCTGGTATCGCTCCTCCCGGAAAATACTGTGATCCGCGGGTGGAAGATTGCGTGCCCTGCAGTCAGACCGACTTGGATGGGGACGAGGATGTCGATCAGGACGATTTCGCGGTTTTTCAAAGATGCTTCAGTGGCCCGGACCATCCCGGAGATCCGAATTGCGCAGGATAGAACCCTGGCGAGCGTGAATAAGGATAAAATGTATATCGTCAAGAATGGGTCGTGCCAACCGTCAACAGGATTTAATCAAGGGCAACCCGCGAACGCGAATTCTCGCAGGGGCGGCATTGTCCAAACGGTTTAAGGGCGATTTATTCCGGTCGAATGGCCGTGGACTCGGCGACGCCGGTGTACTTGCGGCTGCCAATGGTGGCCTGGGGAGCGCCCTCCGGCCACATCGACAGGCTGACCCCGAAGTCCTCCTCGATGTTGTCCACCTCAATGGTCAGACCCGCGTACCAGCGGGGGAACTTGCGGATGATGGTGAGATCGAAGGTCTCCATTTCGTTACGCTCAAGGTCGTAGTAGAGCCGGGTGGCCGTCGAATACTTGGTGCTGATTTTGTAGTTGATGCCACCGCCGACGAGATTGGAGTCCGTGTCGTCGATCAGCCGATAGCCCACGAAATAGGAGAAACGCGGGGAACGCTCGACGGCATAGGAGAGATTGAAGAGGGCAAGCCGGCCATCGTTCATGTCAAAGTTGGCATCGGACAAGATCACCGTCGTGTCGCTGATGCGATACGAGAAGTCGGTTCGGACGTGGCTGCGGGCATTGCTGTTTTCCGGCCGATTGGCGTAGAAACGCCCGATGTCGTTCATGTAGCGCGGCTGATTGCCGAAGAAATTCGCCTCGATGTCCAGAGTGATCCAATCCACCGTGCGCCAAGCCCCGGGGGCCCCGCGTTTGGTTTGCCAACGCTGGCGCACGGCAATGGACGTGCCGTAAAAATCGTCGATGGTCTCGATTCCCTCGTCGAAGGGATATAAATCGCGACTATCATGATTGGATCCGCTTGCCCAGGCCGTGATCTCCGGCCGAACAATGTGTCGCACGCCGCGTACATCAAGCAGATCTGATTCGACGTTTTCGAATATCCGCCAGAACTCGCTGGCCGTGCGCACCCCCAGGCTGCCGAACAGGCGGGCCAGGGAACCCTCGCGCGGGCTGCCGTCCCAATAACCGGCCCGGCCCATGGCGAAAGGCACGATCTTGGCCGGCCCGACCTGGATGGGGAAATCAATCTCGTTACGCGTATCCGCCCGGAAAGTCACGTCGCTACTATCGAAGACGTTGTTCTTGCGTTGCACCGTTGTCGGCGTATGCACGGCGTTGATCGGACTGATGCCATTGGTGATGGCGTAGAGAATCCCTTTCCAGGTGTCGATCAATCGTCCCTCGCGCGGCCGGTAACGAACGAAGCCCGCGTGCGATTCGTTATAATAGCTGGCGAATTCACCCAAGGGCTCTCCCGCCAGGTGGAACGCTAAATCAGGCAAATGCTCCGTCTGGGTCAGCCAGTCAAGCACCCGCCACTGGCCCAGTAGAGTAAACGCCCAGTTTCTTTCCTGCTTTTTCAAGTAGACCAGCGTCTCCTGATCCTTGCCCTGCTCGGATTCGGGTCGGAAATATTCCTCAAGAAAATTACGGTCGCTGATCCAGGAACCTTCCAGGGTGAGTTCCCAGCCTTTGGGGAGCAGTTGGCGGTGCCGCCAGGTATATCGGCCGCGGTTTTCGTTTCCATGATGCCCGTCGCGGAAAGGTCCGAGGTTGTCCTCGCCAGTATCATAGATCTGGTAGCTGCGCAACAACCCGTAGGCGTTTTCCAGCTCATAGTCGATATCCAGGCCAATCCCCGGCCCGCGTTCGCTGAAATAGTCCAGACGCAGGATCGTATCCACGCCTTGCGGTTCTTCCAGACCGAGCAGATTGAAAAGATGCCATTTCGATTGGAAGGTTGCCCCGAAATCATCGCTGTAGCCGGTGCTGATGCTCTTAATCGATGTTTCGGATCTCCGAAAATCCCCCGTGGCGTAAGGCCAGTAAGCGACCGGTACGCCATCCAGATTCAAGGTGACGTCGCGCATCGTATAGCGGCCGGTTAGGATGCCCGTTTCCCGTCCGCTCATGTCCCGGGCGGTCATGTCCGTCAATTGCACCCGCTCCGCCCCGATGAAGACATGCGGCGTTTTGAACTCGCTCGTGCTGATCATGGCCTTACGGGCCTGGTACTGATTGCTGGAAAGCTGGCGAATCTGTTCGGCTCGCACATAGAAGGGGAGGTTTTGCTCGGTCATCATCCCGCGCATGACCGCATCCAGCACGAGGGAACGATCGTTTTCGAAGTCGTAGTACAACTCATCCGCCCGGATCGCCCAGTCGCCTCGGCTCAGAAGAACATCACCACGTAAATACACTCCCACGGCCCGTACGCCGAGCCCCTCGCCGATCGAAATCATTCCCGTAGCGTCCGGTTTCTCCCACTCGGTCGCGTCCATGGGGAACGGTTCGGCCGGGGCACTGGCAGTCCCCGGCCCGGAGGGTTTTTGCTGTTCGGGCGATCCGCCGCTCTGGCGGCTTAGAAACAGAACGGCCTCATCGGCCTGGAGCTCGATAAAATCGCCGCTGTCGATCAGGCCCTGTGAAACGTAGACATTCCCGATACAGGATATCCGCCAATTTCGGTAGTCGATTTGCCATTCGTCCGCTTTGGAGCGGACCAACGGACGGGCCTGCGGACGAGGCGGGAGCGTCTTCTGGTCCACCGCTCGAACCTGAAGATCAGGCGATTGAATCGAGGCGGCCAAGTCCGCCCGGAGCGACTGACGTAACTTGGCCCCTTCCTGATAAAGGGGGGTATCGGCCGACGATTGCATGACCTGCACGTCACAGTTGAGGATCGGCGGGGTCAGCGCGTTGAACGTGACCATCAGCATCGGCCCCGTCGTCGCGGTGCCCGCCGAATCGCGCACTTCGGTATTACGCGAAAGATAGACCTCGTAATGATAAAAGTCGGTGTTTTCCCAGCGACTCGATTCCATCCAGATAACCGCGTCCTGACTGCGCAGGCGCCGTTCGCCCAAGTGGCCGTCGAATCCTCCATGATATTGGATGACTTGGGCGCCGTCGTCGTCGGCCCATACATAAACGTAATCACCGAAAAATTCGGGTTGTTGTCGGCTTATGCCCGCCGGGAGCAGGGGGGTTTCCACGGCGGCGTCGTCCAAGGGCACCAGCGGCGTCGTTTGCGACTGCCCCGCGCCTACCGCGCAGAAGACCAGCGCCGTTATCAACGCCCGCGCAACCATCCGTACCGTTGCTTTCAAGTGTGCCGCGCCTTTCAGATGGTGAAATCTTCTCGCCCCTTACCCACCTTGGACCAGGCCACCGGGGTAACCGGTCATACCGGGTATGGACGATCAGCCGCAGATTATAAGAAGCCGTCACGCCGAGTCAATTATATGAGCAGGGTAAAACCTCCTGCCCGCAAGCCCCCAAAAAATCGGGATTTCCACTTCCGCCCCCCTTGTTCCCATACCTGTCCCTGGTGGTATAATGGTGGAAAGAGGCGGCGGGTAGCCAATTCGTGCGGCTGCCGCTAAAATCAGGCCGGCGATTCCCTGAAAAAAGGAACTCGCCCGTCTGGACGCGCGGTCATCTTTGTTTCATGCCCGCACCGGCCAGCCGAGAAGCGGACCTGCCGGTTCTCATTCAATGGCAGGATTCCTTGACGCAACGAATGTGGACCGGGTCGAGGCCCGGATAGTCTGGAAGGGAAGAGCGTGGGCTGATCGTACTTGGGAAATAGGATGCCTTAACAAAGGAGAACGCGCATCATGGAAAAACCGAAACGATCCTACTACCTTCCGGGTAAGTTGGTGACTACTTTTGACCGGGACTGCGCCAAGAGTGGTTATGTCAAGGAAAAAGTCGTGGCGGCGGCCATGCTGGCCTTTCTGGAAAGCGATCCCGCGGGACGCAGCAACATGTTCGAGCGGTTGGATATTTTCCTTCGCGGGAAAAAGAAAGTCTGATCCGCAACGTGATTGCGTCCGATAGTGCATCCGCTTTGCGTGGCAGCGCCGGCCGGCGGACTTCGATGCTTATTCCTTACCTGTGGGATATGGTAAACAGCGTTTTTCTACAAACGCGGAATCAACCTTTCCATCAGGCGATGTTCGATCGAGGGCATTCGTCTTTTGAGAAGGTCATGCATGGATTCGCGATGGCCAAACGAGGGGTCGGTCCGCGTGACCGATCGCCCCTCGTTTATGCCCGCGGTTGATGGTCCATGACCTGTCAGGGCTGTGGAATTTATTTCGTTGTTTCCTTTTGCGGACTGATCTTGAAGAAGAACAGGGTCGGCCCCGCGTTCTTCTTGTATACCCGTACCCGTACACCGTCAGCCAATGCCTGCTTACTCAACGCATCCTTAAGTTGCGGCAACGCGGTGATCTTTTTGCCTTGCACTTCCATGATCAGATCGCCCGGCTGAATGCCCGTGACCGCCGCCTCGCTCAGCGGCTCGACTTCGGTCACGATCATGCGACCCTTCGCTTCGTCATTGTTCTCCCAACCATATTGTCGAGCTCTCTCGTCATTGATGACCGCGACCTTGATACCCAGCGTGTCGATGGTTAATTCCTGGCTGGCGGCTTGGCCTTCACCCGGCTCGGACAGAGAATCCCGTCCGGAAGCGAAGAAGTCTTCCGGTTGTTCCTCAACGGTAACCGGGATGTTGATTTTCTTGCCCTCGCGCCAGACCTCCAGAGTGACCGTCGTTCCCGGCGGAGTGATGGCCACCAGGTTCTGCAGTTCCTTGGCATCGTCCACCCGTTTACCGTCGAGGCTGAGGATCACGTCATCTACTTTCAGCCCGGCCTTGGTTGCCGGGGTTTCTCCAAGGTCGGTCAGAATGCGAATGACCGCCACGCCGCGGTCTTCCTCCAGCCCGTAAGTCTTGCCGATCCCCGGCTGGAACTCCTTTAATCCTTTGATACCGACGCCAAGGTAGCCGCGCACGATGCGCTTGCCTTCCGCCAGTTGTGGCAGGTAGGTCTGTACCAGCTTGCTGGGAATCGCGAACCCGATACCCATATAGCCCTGCACCAATCCACTGGTGGCGATGGCCGTGTTGATCCCGATGACCTCCCCGCGCAGGTTGACCAATGGTCCACCGCTGTTGCCCGGATTGATGGCCGCGTCGGTCTGGATGAAATCCTCATAACGAGTCACCCCCACGGCTCGACCTTTGGCGGAAATAATGCCTTGGGTCACGGTCTGGGCGTAACCGAAGGGCGAGCCGAAAGCCAGTACCCAATCACCCACCTCCATTTGATCGCTATCGCCCAACTTGACCGCATGCAACCGGTCGGCCTCGATCTGAATCAAGGCCAAGTCGGTCAGCGGATCGTGGCCGAGCACCTTGACTTTTCCTGACAAGGAATCCAACTGGCGGCCGTCGGCCAGAAATACGTCAATTCGGCTGTCCATGCCCTCCGGACTGCTGATGACGTGGTTGTTGGTCAATACATAACCCTTGTCCGCATCGATAATGACCCCGCTGCCCATACCCTGTCGAGGTGGGGGCTGGAAATCCGGCCTGGGCATCTGGCGATACCGTCGACCAAAGAAATCCTTGAACAGATCGCGATATTGTTCGGGCAAGCCATCGAAATCGAATTGCTGCTCTTTTTCCTGCCCTTTGCTCTGTTCCTGTTTAATGCTGGCCGTTGCCTGGGTCTCGATACGCACGACCGCCGGTTGCACCTGCTGGATAACCAGCCGGAACACCCGCGAAATGTCCTCGACCTTAGCCAATTCCTGTTCCGTGGCCTCGAGCTTTCCTCTTTCCACGGCATAGGCCACGCGGCCGATGATCCGCTCATGGAAAAAAAGCGTCGCGCCGAAAAAGCCGAGAAGCACAAACAGGATCAGACGTTTTCGGTTATGGGTCGCCAACATCATTCATTCCTCCAGAATGTATTAATAGTCAAATTCTCAAACCACTGTTGTAGTTTATGAATGAGGCTACATTAAGAACCGCATCCGCGGCGGTTGTCGTATCCTCATATTATTAGCAATGACGATTCTGGCCGCTGAATCCGGTCATTGGCTTTGATCTGTTTAGCCGATCCGTCCATGCTCGGGCAACAGCGGGAATCAGGCCGGCCTCGGTTTGGGCTTTCGACAGCAAAGGATACGCCCGCCACATATTGTAAGCAATGTCAAGGAGGATAGCGCCATCCCATATCTCAAACCCGGCGGACGATACAAGAAACGCACCTCGTGTTGCCCGCTGGGCACCTCCACGCCCTGACACACGCCATTGACCTGGTAAATACGAACGGGCCGATCGTCGAGTTCAGCTTGCCAGCCCGGAACGAAAGATTCATTAAAAATCACGAAACCGGACCGATCCGTACTCACCTCTACGCGGATGGTCTCGCCGCGGTTGCGTACCCATTTCAATTTAACGGGGTTAGACGCATTGAGATCGAGATCGGCCGCCACCGTTCCATGCCTTGTACACCCATCGGTGGGACCGGACGCGGTGGTTAGCGTGTTTTCTTCCATCGTTATGAGCGTTTTTTCCGGCAGACCCGCGTCGTCGGAATCGTTCAACAGCCGTTCGATCGCCTCCGTTGTATTCGCCACGCGTTCAATACGGTCAACCCAGCGAACCAGTGGAACGGCGTCGGGTAGTTCGTATAGGGTCACGCCATCGGGCAGATCGGCCCGATGCACATAGCCCGGACCACGCCCGGTCCCATCCCTGCCCGCTATCCACGTCCACCTTGCCTTTCCCGCCGACAAAGCCAAGCCCATCTCGGCTTTGATACGAATTCGTGCCGCCGAAAAAGCGTTATCGAGCACAAAATGAAAAATCATCCGTCGTTGGCCAAAGGCCAGGTCCATTGGATCCAGCGTATGCGTTCGGCTAAGGGCCTCGCCTTGTTCCGTTTCCACGCGCACGAACCATCGGCTGGCCGACCCGGCCGCCGGTTCCGCCTCGAAGCTCAAGGCGTAGACGCCCGGCTTATCAATTTGCGCCGGCCATAAGATATCCTCGCCAAAACGTATCGGAACGACATTTTCCGTACCTGGTATTTCACTTTGTACCGTTGGAATCGCCTTGGGCAGTGAAGCCGCCGCTAAAAGGGCCTTCTCTTCCTCGGACCGAACCGCCACAAAACGGACCCCCATGGCCCGCAATAGTCGATCATTCAGCAACAATCCCAGAATCTCCTCGCTTGATCCCCAGGGCTGGAAGCGAAACAGTTGCCGCTGTTCCGCCGGCCAGAATGGGCCGTAAGCATTAAAAGTATGGATCGAGCAATCCGCATCATCCCGTGAAAAGGGTGAGTTTGCGCCATGCAGCATATTGGTCTGTGGCCACAGCACCTCGATCGGACGGTTATAATCCGCCCCAAACCGCGGGACCAATAATCGCTCACCCGGTCGCGGGCGGAGTTGCTGAATAGTCTCGGCCAGCGGAGGCGCCTGCCGCAAGGATGCCCGCCGATACGTTCTGGTATCCACATCCACGAAGCCCGCTACGCTCGCCAAATCCGCAACCAACAAAACCATCATCGCCGCGAATAGATTATCCCGCCGCGTGCTCGCCCAACGAATAGCAATCCATGCGGTGATTAGCATCAGTGAAATGGGCCACCACAGGGCCGGATTGCCCAGGCGCGCGGCGGACCGCAACCCCTCGAAAACCGGCCGGGCATAATCGCTGGTGAAATGCATGGCCAGTCGACTTTCCACCATCCGGGCAACGACCAGTAGCAATATGCACATGATCGCCGCTGCTGGTAGAAAGCGTTTTACCGCCCTGCGAATCCACAGCATCATGCTTGTGCATTGCGGCTCCCGCCGGAGCAGAATGGAAACCACCGTGGCCGCCAGAACCGGCCAGGCCATCGACCAGACCAGAATCCAGCGGGCCGGTACCCGCAAGTTCCGGAAGACGGGAATGTGAAAAAGCAGTTTGGATATCGGCGCGCTGATCGGCGTAGTGTTACCCAGTGCGACAAGCAGGGCAAGCAGGCAGGCCAGCCACCAGAAGGCCACTTCCCGGTTACGTCGAATGAGTCCCAGCGAAGCAAGGGCCAGCACCAGTATCAGGATCGAACCGTAGGCCGACTGTTCGCAAAAATGCGAAATACCCCACCAGTTCTGGTCCCAGAAGTTTGGCGTCCGGGCCCCGAAAATCATCGGAAACAGCAAGAGCAGGGCCGAAGTCGGCGACCAACCGTTCTCCACGAACAGATAAAATGCCGGACTGGCTCGCCCGCTGCCCGCGAAATGAAACCATGTGGGTAGAATCTGCACCGCCGCCAGCATTGCTCCCAAAACCATTCCCGCCGGGTAAGCCCACAGCAAACCTCGTCGCCGCGGCCACAAAACCACCGCGACATAACCGCTCAGAAGGGTGGCCGAGATAATCGAAATCTGTACGTGTTGAACCAGCATTTGCAGGCCGAAAAAAAGGCAAGCCAGGGCGAAAGGAACGTATCGGCCGGTGTCCGCGAACCGTCGCCACGCATAAAACATCCAAGGCAGCCAGGCGGCGGCCTGGAGAATCGTCAGGTGTGCCCGGTGGGCAACCAGAAATCCGCTGAACTCGAATGCGATGGCTCCCAGTAGCGCTGCCCGCCAATCAAGTTTCGACGCTCGCAAGAACCGATACATGCCCGCGCCGGCCAAGGCGAAATGAGCGATCAGCACGGCCGAATAAGCGCCCAGAGGAGGCAGCATGGCAAATAGGTATGTGGCGGGATACCATAAACCGCTTTGAGGATCGCCGGCGAGTGAAGTTCCCATCCCCACCATCGGGTTCCATACAGGCCATTCGCCCGCCGCGATCCGTTGCCCGATATACTGACGAACGGGCAGATAATACAACAGATCATCTTCCAGGGCCGATACGCCTCCCAGTCGCCAGGCCCCGGCCAGAATCGCCGCGGGTAACAAAACGATCAGCCCGGAGACGAGTACCCGCCGCCCAAGCACCAGCCAGGCCATCGAACCGCCGGGCATCAGTGACGGCAACGCCGGCCCATGCTCGAAATACCCCTGTTCTGCCTTGAATTCCTTTGGGACCATGAATCAGATCATCCGTTGCCCGGCCCGCCCCGTCAAACGCCCTTGGTGTTTTTACCCAAAGGCACTATACTAACGTCACGGGGCCCGGGCACGAGGCCGAGGGCCCGCTGCCGGCGAACGACGATGGGTAATCATATCGTTTGTTTGGGGCGGAAGGGTCGGGCTCGTACCGGCGAGGCCGATAGGCCGCCATGCATATTCGTTATTGGGGTTTGCCTTCGGGTGCTTGTAAGTCATTTGTATCGGTATTCATAACCTATCCGATTCATAGGGAGATCATTCATGTTGTTATACATCTTGCGGGCCATTTTTGTGCTTACCGTTGTGGCCGTGGCCATGAATTTCGCGGAAACCCATCGAGAGAACTGGAACGTCTTCGAGGTATTGCTCATCTTTATAGGTATATCCGTGTTTGTTATCGGGGTTGATGTATTGGTAACCCACAAATCGCTGCTGGCCCTTTCTGGCTTATTTTTCGGCCTGCTGGTAGGCATGGTGATTGCCTATGGGGCCGGTCTAATATTCGATCTACTGATCGATACTTACAGTAGTACCCTTTCCAGTTCCTTCAATATTGGGACGGAGGAATTAGGCCAGTTGGCCGGTACCATCAAGATCCTTCTTGGGACGATCTGCTGCTACCTCGCCGTTAGCTTCATCCTGCAAACCAAGGATGACGTGCGCTTCGTGATCCCTTATGTCGAGTTCGCGAAGCAGCGTAAGGGGCAGAGGTCTCTTATCCTCGATACATCGGTGATCATCGATGGGCGAATCGTGGACATTCTACAGACCTGGGGGCCGGATGCACCGATATCCATTCCGCGCTTCGTTCTGGCCGAATTGCAGGCCATCGCCGACAGCGGCGACAAGCTGAAGCGCAAGCGCGGCCGGCGCGGCCTGGACGTGGTCAATAAACTCCAAACCCTCGATAAGATCGAACTCGAATTCCAGGACGTGCGGCTGTCCAGCGAGGAGGCCGCCGAACCCGTTGATCAGCGGCTGGTCACCCTGGCCCAAAAGATTAACGGCCGCATTGTCACCAACGACTACAACCTCAACAAGATGGCCCAGATTCGCGGTATTGACGTGATCAACATCAACGACCTGGCCAACGCGCTCAAGCCCGTATTCCTGCCCGGCGAGTCGATGCAGGTCAAGATCATCAAGCCCGGCGAGGAACCCGGCCAGGGGATCGGCTATCTCGAGGATGGTACGATGGTAGTGGTCGAATCCGCCGCCGACCGCATTGGCGAGATGGTTCGCGTCGTGGTCACTTCCGTTCTCCAGACCAGCGCCGGGCGCATGGTTTTCGGCCGCCATGAAGGCGCCGCATTTTCCGATCGACCACGCCGGCGGCCTAATTCGCCGGATAACGGACGTGAACAGTAGGCCGTTACATGCTTTGGAGTTCAGTGCCGCTCCTCGTTAAACCGGAATGGAAGCGGAACAGTTGGTGGTGAGCATGAGCTGCCTCGCTCTATCCCTTCTTCTCTCGGTCTTTCCGTCCGCAAAGAAGGGCATGTGTTGTCTGCTCCGCTGGTAGGGCATGCCGGCGAGCTACCGCGTACTACCGAGAATCCGCCTTCCCGCGTGTTCGGCCAGCAGGGTCAGAATGATTTCGGTGGCCTGAAAGAGTTGGTTGAGATCAACGTATTCGTCGGCCTTATGGGCCTGGGCGATGTTGCCGGGGCCGAATAGAACAGATTGGATGCCCGCCTGGCTGAATGCTCCGGAATCGGCAAAGTAGTGGACGCCTTCCGGTTGGTTCTGCCCGTTTGCCTGGCCGCACAAGTCGAGCAGCTTGGCTGGCAACGGAGTATCGGCGGGGCAATCCAGAGGAGGGTTGGATTCGATATGGGTGATGGCAAAACCGACGTTATCGCCAAGATACGCCGTTAGTTGACGTTTAAATTCAGCGACGACTTCCTCAACCGGCAGGCCCGGGATCAATCGTCCATCCAACTTGGCCTTACATGAGGCCGGGATGATGTTTATCATCGTGCCGCCTTCGATCATCGTGGCCGCCATGGTCGAGGTATCCAACAGTGGATGTCGTCGGCTTTGGAGATATTCCAACCAGGGACCGTGGACGAATGCGACGATTCTGGCCATCCGGTCGATAGCGTTGACGCCCTCATCCGGTACGGAAGCATGGCAGGCCCGTCCGCGGGTCTCGATCTCCATCCATAGCGGCCCCTTGTGGGCCGTGACCACACGACAGCCGGTCGGCTCGCCGACAATGGCCGCATCGGTACGAAACCCGCTTTTGACCAGTTCCGCTGCCCCGAAACAGCCGGTCTCCTCGCTCATCGTGCCGACGTAATATAGCTTCTCGGCCGGTAATTGTTCGCTTTCCGACGCAATGGCCAAGGCGGTCAGGAACGCCGCCGCCGACCCCTTGGTGTCGCAGGTGCCACGACCATAAATGCGGCCGTTACGGATTTGCGCATTGAATGGATCGACGGTCATGCCTTCATCGCTGACCGTATCCATGTGCGCCTCAAGCATGAGGCTTCGCCCGCCGCCCTGGTCCGGCCAATGGGCGATGAGATTCGGACGGCCGGGGAAGACCTCGCGCAGCTCGACGACCATCCCCATTTTATGCAAATGATCGTTCAGGAAGTCAGCCATCCGCTCCTCGGCCCGGTCGCGGTTGGCCTGTTCAGGGGTGACCACCACGCTGTTGATGCCGACCAGTCGGGTCAGCAGATCGCATACCCGCTGTTTTTCCATGTCGGTTAATAGACGCATGGGTGCATTATAGAAGCCGGCCACGATCCTGTCAGGGAACCTCAATCATCGATCTCGATGAATTCAACGGTATCCTCGCGCAGATCCAGCAGGGCGACGGTTTTGACGGATACTCGGTGCAGGGCACCCGGGTTGATGATGCGGATATCGACGTGGCGATGGTCACAGGCCCGGTGCGTGTGGCCGTGAATCAGATAGTCACACCCCGTAGCCTTTTCGAGCATCTCGGTAAAGGCCGGCTCATGCCCGTGAAAGACGGCGATTTGCTTGCCGGCCAGGGTAAGTCTTAAGGTGCCGCAAGGCCAGGCAAGATCAAAGGCTTCGACGGCAGCCCGCCAGGTGGGTTCGGGGAAATCCGTGTTACCCCAGACGAACCAACAGCGACGACCAGCGAGTAATTCCAGGGTGTCCAGCCCCCCGGTATCGCCGCAATGAATAATACCTTCCGCTCCGGCCGCCTCCAGTAATTCCAAGGCTCGGCGGACTGGGCGAAGACGACCATGATTGTCGGACATAACGCCGATTTTCATGAAATCCTCATGCTCCTGGGGAGGAAGGATGCGGATCGTCCCAATTTTGCCACATTATAGACCTGTATTTTGTCTGTTGACAAGCCA
The DNA here is from genome assembly GCA_964642815.1 of uncultured Planctomycetales bacterium. GTDB lineage: Bacteria > Planctomycetota > Phycisphaerae > UBA1845 > PWPN01 > JAAYCU01. Next base: position 13,900 of record CAZXSA010000051.1, read on the forward strand.
AAACTCAAAGAATCGAGAAGTGTTCATCCCGCGATACCCTGGACTTCATCGACAATCCGTCGCGAAGCGTAATAGCTTGCCGGCCGTCCCATTCAGATCTGAAGGCCCACCTTCGGCACGGTTTCGTTTAACCTTTTGGACTGTGGTCATTTGCATACGAGGCCTTTCGGCCTTAGCATATTCCCCAATGAGCCCGAAGCAACGGCGGCCTGCTTGCTGCCTATACCGGGGTGGCCTAAAGTCCCCGGAAAAAGAAAAAGTTGGAACAGGAAACCGTTGAATGTTTGCGATTATCAGTGATATTCACAGCAATATAGAGGCCCTGACGGCGGTGCTGAACGATATCGACGCCCGGGGGGTCGAGCGTATCGTGTGTCTAGGCGACGTGGTTGGGTATGGGGCCAACCCTCGGGAATGCGTGGACCTGATCATCGAACGTTGCGAGATGGTCATCTGCGGCAACCACGATCAGGCGGTGTTCTATGAGCCTTATAACTTCAATCTGGGGGCCGAGCGGGCCTGCTACTGGACCCGACAGATGTTGGAGGACGAGCCGAACAAGGCTCTTCGTGATCGTCGCTGGGATTTTCTGGGCAAATTGCCTGTACGGGCGGTTTACGAGGGCATGTTGTTCGTGCATGGCTCGCCGCGCCGGCCGGTCAACGAATACCTTTTCGCCGATGACGTGTACACCAATCCGAACAAGCTGATGGCCAATTTCGAGCGATTCGGCGAAGTGGCCTGTTTCGTGGGACATACCCACGTTCCCGGAGTCTTCGTTGACGATCCCTACTTCGAGGCCCCGGACGAACTGGCCGAACCGGGTTTTTACGAGATCGCCGAGGATGACAAGGTGGTCATCAACGTCGGCAGCGTGGGGCAACCTCGAGATCGCGACCCGCGGGCGGCTTATGGCATCGTGGACGAGGGCCGAGTGGAGTTCATCCGGGTCGAATACGAAATTGAGCGGACGGTGCAGAAGATATTGAATACCCCCGAGCTGGATGACTTTCTCGGTCATCGGTTGTTGGAAGGGCGATAAAGTATTTGCCCTGTTGTGTATGGCGGGGCGAAAGCAACCTGAAATCACCTGAGCGGTAACGCGGATAAAGAGCGAAATCGATGGATACACGACGGCTGATAACGGCGATGCTGGCCGCGTTTGCGGTCTTTTACCTATGGCTCTATATCTCCCCCCATTTTTTCCCGCCGCCACCTCCGACCGAACCGTCGGATGAAGAGCGGCTGGCGACGACCCGGCCCGCCACCGCGACGGCGACCGCCACCGCCCCTGGTGAAATGAAACTAGCCAGTGCCCCAGCGCCGGCCTCGGCGGCAAGTGTCGCCCAGATCGACGGCGGCGATTCCACCGCGCCACTGCGGCTGGGTGACGCCTCGAGGGAAAGCTTTTATCCCATGGCCTTGGAGATTTCACCGCGCGGCGCCTCGGTCACCAAGGCCCTGGTTCGGGGATACTACGATTCGCTGGAAAACAAGGAACCCTATCCGATCCTCATGCCGGTCATTCCCGGCGATGATTTCGATACGAGCGCGCAACTGAATTCTTTCGTCACCACCCGCGTTCTTATCGAGAGCGAGAACCGGGAGCTTTCCTATGACCTGGATCGGGTGATCTGGAAGGTTAAGCAAGCGGATGGGGAAACCGCCGTATTTTTCGTCGAGTTGAAAGATTCCCAAAACCAGCAGCTTGTCCGGGTGATTAAGGCCTATCATCTGGCCAAACAATCGATGAAGGACAAGACGTTTAATCTCGGCCTGTCACTACGATTCGAGAACCTTACGGAGCAAAATCTTAAGATCAAATTAGTCCAACAGGGACCGATCGGTTTCCGCCAGGAAGAGGCCCGGGGAGAGGATCGCCGGGTCGTCATGGCCCTGTGGCGGAAGGACCGCACCGAGCCGATCATAAGCTCGCACAATCGCGGCGAGGTGATGAAAGATAAGAATGACAAGATTATTCTCGGTGGAGATACCGAGGAGCAGCGCATCGCCTGGGTGGCCCAGACCAATCAGTATTTTGCCTGCATCATGACTCCCGCCGGTCGGACCGGCTTGAACGATCCGCCCCGGTTCACGCAGGCCAATGCCATTCATCTGACAGGCATGCCGGACAAGGCGGCTGGTCTGCCTCACGAACGCCAGGATCTGACCTTTGTCTATATCACCGACAGCATGACCGTTCCCGCGGGGCAGGCGAAAGAGGTCGCTTTCGATTGCTTCATCGGCCCGAAATCGAAGAAGGTATTTGATACGGTCGAGGTCTACAAGCAGCTTGGTTACTACGGCGTGATCTCCGTATATTTCTACGCCTGCGCTCCCAATGCCGTAGCTACCTTCATGATGACCCTGCTCAATCTGTTCCATCGCATCCCACCGCACAATTACGGCATCGCGATCATTCTGTTGGTACTTCTGGTACGGCTGATTTTGCACCCGGTAACCAAGAAGAGCCAGGTCAACATGATGCGAATGCAGAAGCAGGTGTCCGTGCTTCAGCCGAAGATCAACGCCGTGCGCGAGAAGTACGCCAACGACCGGCAGGCCATGAACCAGGCGATGATGCAGGTATACCGCGAGGCGGGGGTGAATCCGGCCGGACAGATGCTGACCTGCCTGCCCATGATGCTGCAAATACCGATCTGGGCCGGCCTGTGGGCGGGCTTGAGTTCGCTGGTCGATATGCGTCATGCCCCGTTTGACGGTTTCTGGATCAAGGATCTGACCGCCCCGGACGCGCTGTTCCATTTTGCCCAGCAGTATGATATTCCCCTGCTCAGCGGGATGATTGGGCCAGTGAAATCGTTCAATCTTCTGCCTATCCTGTTGGGCATTTCTCAGATCTTGCAGGCCCGGTTCATGCCCCGAGGCAATCCGCAGGCGGCGTCCAGCGGCAACCCCGATCAACTCGAACAGCAGCGCAAGATGATGATCTTCATGAGCATCATCTTCGTGTTGATTCTTTACAATGCGCCCAGCGGGTTGAATTTGTACATCATGGTCAGCAACTTCTGTGGTATTTTCGAGCAATGGCGCATCCGCGAGCACCTCAAGCAGGATGACGAAAGAGAGCGGCTCCGGGAGAAAGTCGCCAAGGACCAGGCCCCGAGGCAGAAGGGCTATCTGTTGCGGAAGTGGGAAGAATTCCAGAAGCACGCCGAGGCCGCTCAGCGCGTGCAAGGCCGGCGCTTGCAGGAAAAACGGGACAAGAAGAAGGATTAGACCGGGATCAAGGCTCCTTGCGGCCGGTATCCACGCCCCGCTCGATAAGCTCCAGTCGGGCTTCCAGTTGCCCGTCGCCTTCCAATTCCATGCGCAGAATCCCCATCACCGGCGCATCCATGCTGACCCACGTGCGACGAAGGTATGGTATTTCCTCATCGACCCAGCGGTCTTCGTAGAGCATCGCTTTCCAGGATCGACCGGCCACGTCGATGGTCACGGAGGACATCCGGCGTGTTGCTTGCACGCGCCTGGCCTCGCGGCGCAGCGGATCGACGTCGCGTTTTTCCAATCTTTGGGCAGGCAGACCAAGCGGTTTGCCGGACTGGAATACCCTGGTTTCAATCGTTGCCCCCAGAGAATCGAGACCGACAACCCGATAGTGAATTTGCATATCATCCAAGGCAGCGTAACGAGCAAATTCGCCGACGCGGGCGTCCCGCAGGGGGGTAAAGGGGGGGACTTCCGCCGGAGCGGTGGAAGTAGTCGTGCTCGGCATATCCGCCGGTTCGGAGGCCGGCGAATCGATAAAGGCGGGGATGGCCGGAAGCGGTATGCCGGGCTCTTCAATCCATACCGGTTCGGCCGGCGTTTCCTTCGGCACGTTCCGATCGACGCTGAGCAGCCCGATCACAGAACCGGCCAGAAGGATACAAAGGACAAACACCCATAGCTTATCGCTTTTTCTCATGCCATTGGTTGTAATCGCTAATTTCGACGATCGCAATGGTTTGTTTACGGCCATAACCCGCCAAGGGCTGCGAGAACCGACAATGCAAGGACTGACTGGCCGACGCCGGACGCGGGGCATACAATTTCGCATGATGGTGAGCATGGATCCTTCGCCAACACGAAAGGGGCGGCTCATGGCTAAAACCACGAACGAGGTAACGTCTTTCCCCAAGGTGGGTGGAAAAGCTCCGGCTTTTTCGGCAGCCGGCTCGAACGGAAAACAGATCAAATTGTCCGATCTCAAGGGTAAGGTAGTAGTTCTGTACTTTTACCCCAAGGACAACACGCCCGGTTGTACGGTCGAGGCCTGCGGTTTTCGCGACGCGCATAGCCGCCTGAAAAAAGCAGGGGTGGAGGTACTGGGCGTTTCATCCGATTCGCTCAAGTCGCACGCGGGTTTCATCGAGAAGTTCGGCCTGCCGTTCGTGCTCCTTGCCGATGAAAGACAGGAAATCTGCAAGAAGTACGGCGTCTGGCAGCAGAAAACAATGGCCGGGCGCAAATACATGGGCGTGGTCCGCACAACCTTCGTGATCGACCGCGAGGGAAAAATCGCTCACGTCTTCGAAAAGGTGAAACCCGAAGGCCATGAGGAAGAAGTATCGGCCTGGATCGAGGAGCATCTATAGGCAATGCTGCATGATTCAACTTGGCGTTGGCTGACCAGCGTGTGTTCTTTTATCAATCGGGAATCAAATGGGCCCATCCAATAATCCGCCCCATATCTACTTTATTTGTAGCGGTTCAAATTTCGCGAAGCCGTTGGCGTCATACCAGACGTATTGATAACCGTTTTCTTTGCTGATTATTTGGTAATTGCCAGGTGAGTCTTCTTCAAGGATCGGACCGCCGGTGAACCGGTTGGTGAGAGGTCTGTCGAAATATTGGAAAGATTCTTGCATCGGAGAGTTCTCGGAATGGGCGAGGACTTCAGCTCGTTGCTTTAACCATTCCAAGGTGACATCAGAATGATTAACAGCTATTTCGGATTTTAGATGATCGACCATTGTGCGATGCCACATTTCGTTAAACAAGAACGGCATTTTGGAAAGATGAACATCGATTTTCGGCCATGCGAAGTAAGCCCCAATGGCCAAAGGAACAGTCAGCGAGATCGCCATAAGGAACCGCCGAGCCGCCTTGCGACGGGTGATTCTTCGCATCTTGGTTAGAACCAGAAGTAAAATCCCGACGATGCAGAAAATCGTAACAAGAATATTGAGTAAAATCATGCGAACCGAATGACGGCTGTAAAATGTTTCACGGGCCGGTTCGTATGGGCGCCATGACACGTAGGCATCCTTTGTCATCTGCGGCGGAGACAGAGTGGCGGAGAGCTTGGTGACCACAAAGGAACCGGTCGTCAACTCCGATAATTGCGGATGGCCGACTGGGATCACGTCGTTACCGTAATGGTAAGTATGTTGATAGCCCGGAGAATTCTTGTGGTATACGCAGCGTCGGCATTCCTTGACCGTGAAGCCGGGTATTTGTGCGCGTTGCCCACCGAAAACATAGAGATCAATCGCGCAGGGACCACCGTGAGTTCCCGTCAGGCGTAAGGGGTAGACTGCTTGTTTCGTGGGAAAAGTGAAAGCCAGCGGATGGGGGGTGGTGGGGGTGTCGGTGTCGTTATCCCTTATCAGCTTGATGGTCGCAAAAAACCATCCATTTTGCACGTAATCATTTACAATATCTGTCACCGACTGGTCAATGTAAAAGCCATTTTGATCGAACCACAAACGCAAGGCTTCGGGTTGTTCGGACGATACGACGGTGGCCTCATAATTGCCGACAATGCGGCGATTATGAATATGCACACCTTCGGTAGCTGTGCTACCTTTAGTTGCCGTTGTCCCGGACGATCCGAGTGATGGCAAGAGTATAGCGAGAACCATCACCAATAATATGTAGAAAAGAATGAAATCGAAGCGTCTCGTTAGAGTATATATCGCCGTGGGGAGCGCGATCATAACGATGAGAAGGTAAAGATGCGGCACGTTATGGATGACTTGGGGACGCAGGATATAGCGTAATGTGGGAAATAATCCACTGGTCACGGCGGATATTTCCGGGACCGCAGGCAGAGGGACTACCCACGCAAATTCCGTTCCAGGCCCGATGAAACGCGTTTCGATGACGAGGCATTCCCTTTCCTCGGCATAATGGATCAAGGCCTGTTGATCGGGCATTTCAATCCTGGCGTTTGCGGTGGGGGAGATAACCGTGCCATCGCCATGAACAGTCGTTTCGCTGCCAGCCAGGAACAATATCAATATGAAAAAGATTCGAACGATTCCAAGGTTAAAAATGTGATCCGCCATGAATAGGATCTCGTTCCAATCGAATGGCCATGAAATACAGTGCCGGAATAATCATTATGGGAGTAATGGCGCATTAGTCAATCCGTGATAAAGTATCCCGGCTTTGCTGATGAACAATCCAGGCGTTCTTGAAGGTGCCTTTGACCCAGCGGGGGAAGGAAAAGCCGATGGGCATCAGTTTCGGTAATTGAAAATCCTCCACGCGAAAATCCCGCACGTCGCCGCCGACCACTTCGATATGATCGAGATGGGGCGTTCCCACATCCAGTTCACGGGCCGCTTGGAGCGTGCGTAATGTACACGGCTTGACCGCGATGATTTCGGCCGCGACCCGCTCGGCGGCCGGGCCGTCGGTCGAGGCCATGATCAGGTTCAACGGCCGGGGCGTGCCCTTGATCGGGCCGAGCCCCTCCATGGCCACCACGGCGTCGATGATATTGATGACCGGCCGCAGCATTTCGTACGTTTCCACCAGCATGCGGGCAAAATAGTTTTCGTAACCGCCGATTTTGACATGCCACAATGCCTTGCGCCGCCCATTGACGCAGCCGAACATGTTTTTAATCGCCACGGTCATGACCAGTTGGCGATGAGTCTTGAATTTGGGCACGTTGACGATGGCGTCGGCCTCCAGGGCGGCGGCATCGACGGTCAGGCGCTTGAAGACCTTGCCGCGTGGATTGTCGGCCTTGACTGGGTTACTGAACTCGACGACCGGCACTCCGAGGCGGTTCAATTCGTCGAGAATCCCCAATTGCCGAAGATTGCCCGGCAGTGAGCCCCAGGCCGGCGAGTCGCCGACAAATGGTCTGGCTCCGGTATCGAGCAACTGGCGGCAGACTTCGAGAATGATGGCCGGATGGGTTTGTACGGGATTGTCGGGTGGCGCTGGGCTCAGGCAGTTCGGCTTGACCAGCACGCGATCTCCGCGTCGAACGAGTTTTTCCCATCCGCCGCAGCCCTGGACCGCGGCGCGGATCGCTTCCTGAATAACATCCGGCTCATAGGATAATGCCCGAGCCAGGGTAACGACGGCCTTGGGTATCGACATAGCTGCCCCTATCTGTTCTTGAGTACCTTCGCCAACGCACGGAGCCGGGCGTCACCATCTTTCAAGGTAGGCGCGAGCCATCCCCCTTCGTCGAATTCGTTCCAGGCATAAATGATTGCCGTCTGAGCCTCGGCCGCCGCTCGATGGGTTTTGATCCAGTTGACGGCCTTCTCCGCATGGGCGGCGATCTGCTCGGGGCTGCCCTGCTCGTAATAATTGTCCATGCCGACACCGGGTTTCTGCCACGGCTCCCAAGGATGCGGACGGGCGATGCGCGGACGGCGGTCCCAGCCGGTCATGATGATCGGGACGACCTGCTTGTTTTGTTCCTTGCATTGGTCCCAGAATTTCTCGGCGCTTTCGGCCAGCCGGGCATACGGCAAGGTACCACCACCGGGGGCCACCGCGTAACTGCTGATAGCCTCGGCACCAAAAGCATCGGCCCAGCGGCTCCCCTGCTCAGGCGAAAAATCCATGAGGACGATGTACGGCTGCTCCAGACCCTGGTCCACGACTCGCGCCCGAAACCCGTCAACAATCTGTCGAAACGCCTCGATTTGCCGCGGCTCCTTCAGGGTGTCGGCGTTGACGAATCCCAAGTACAGCAACGGCCGATTGCCCAGCACCTTCTGATACGACGGCGAGCGCATCAGGTCGGCAATACGTTCGACAAAGGCCGGATTCCGCCAGCGCCCGTATTCGGTCACAAGGCAGAAATTGATTTTGTCCCGCTTCTTGCTTTGCAGATAACGCTGTAAACCGAGGCTCAAAGGGTCTTGGGGATCGTAGGTTACATAACCCCAATAATCCAGGCCGGCCGCCGCCGCGTGATCGATTTCCCTATCCACGATTTCCTGGGCGGTGCCGTCGATTCGCACATGGTCCTCGTCGATGATTTTCGCGTAGAACGGCAGGCGGAAATGATATGCGCTTGGGCCGAGGGTGTTTTCGACGACTTTTCCGACCGGGCCCCGAGCGCTGTACCATCCGTCCCAGCGAATGGCCCCGATGATCGGAGCGGATGCCCCCGCCCGGGCCTGAACCGCTTGCGGTTCATCCGCGCGAACTTGCGAACCACTTCCACCGAGTCCCCAAACCGACGACAGACACAAACCAATGCTTAACAATCGAAAACAATCATCGCGGATTCCGCTCATGGAGAATATTCCTTTCTACCTGGCTATGGATCCGTCGTTATCGTTTTGTTTATAAATGAATGAGGATTGTTTTTCCATATCAGCAGCCGCTTGGTCGGTTTGGTCCGCTCAGGCAGGCCTTGAAACGCTGAAAATCGCTCTGGTCCACGTCGCCGTCGCCGTCAAGGTCGGCCCGTCCGCAACCGCTGCGATAGGGTTGACCGGACCCGGAATAACAGGACTGCAGAAAACCGAAATCCTCAAGATCCACGTCCAGATCCTGGTCAAAGTCACCGGGAATTATAAAAACCGTGAAGCGCCAGACTGTTCCCGGGATGATATAACCCGAACAAAGTTCATCCACTCGCCAATAATAAGTGACCCCTTGTGAAAGCGCAGCGGCGGGTTGCCAGTTTTCGCCGCCGATCGGAAATTCGCCGACATATTCGGGTGAGGTCGGATTGGCATCGGTCACCGCCTGGGCATCGGTGCCGAAATACAAGCGATGGCCGGCGGCCAGCGAATCCGCCGCCCAGGTCAAGGTCGGTTTCGCGTCGATATCTACTGATCCATCAGCGGGGTCAGGCGAACTGGCGGGGTGGCCAACGCTGATCGATACCTCCACTCGGTCACCAAACAGGGCGACGCCTTCCTGCATCATCTGGAACCGAAGATGATACAAGCCGGGGATGGAAGGCGCGGTGAGCGAGATGGGAAAAGTTTTGGGTCGGCCGCGGAAAATGCCGCCGTAAATAGGGATCTCGTCGTCGGCATCGTCGAGGGAGAAACGGTCCGGACTCCAAAGCGTCGTGTCCAGCCGGGTAACGATGACGTTATCGAGATAGACATCGACATATTCGTCGGCGGCGGTTTTCTTGTTGTTCCATCCACCGATTTCGATCG
>CAZXSA010000052.1:0-22813 GCA_964642815.1 uncultured Planctomycetales bacterium
CTGCTTCGGCATCGAATATCTCCTCGCTATCTGCGATGTTCCGTTTTGATTATTTCCGACTCAACCGTCCGCGACGCTCAGCGATCGATGATCGCCAGAACGTCGTTCTCCTTCAGGATCACGTACTTGTTGCCGTCCACCTCCACGTCCGAGCCGGCGTACTTGCCGTAAAAGACCTCGTCGCCGACCTTCACGCTCATTTGGCCCCGCGCGCCGCTGTCCAACAGCTTGCCCGGGCCGACCGCCAGCACCTTGCCGCGCTGCGGTTTTTCCTTCGCCGTGTCCGGCAGCACGATCCCGCCGGCCGTCTTTTCTTCCGCCTCGCTCTGTTCGACGAGAATACGATCATCCAACGGTTTAACCTTGATTTTGGCCATCTTATTTATCTCCTGAAATTCGGCCGGCATTTCGCCTCGGCCGTCATGGATACCTTGAACCATTATCGACACCGGCGGCCATACGCCTCCGCCGTGCTTACATCATGCCGCCCATGCCACCCATTCCGCCCATGCCACCCATGCCACCCATTCCGCCCATGCCTTCCATGTCCGGACCGCCGTGGCCGTGCTGGTCTTTTTTATCCTTGGGCTTTTCCGTAATGATGCAGTCGGTGCTCAACAGGAGGCGGGCCACGCTGCTGCCGTTCTGCAACGCCGTGCGGACCACCTTGGCCGGATCGATCACACCGTCCTTGACCAGGTCGCCGTACGTGTCGGTCTCCGCGTTATAACCGAACGCGCCTTCCTTGCTCAGCACCTTGGCCAGCACCACGCCGCCTTCCTTGCCCGCGTTTCTGGCGATTTGTCGCAACGGGGCGGTCAACGCTTTCCGCACGGTCTCGACCCCCGTCTTGCGGTCGCCGTTGGCCTTGACCTTGTCCAGAGCGTCCAGGCACCGCAGCAAGGCAACCCCGCCGCCGGGAACGATCCCTTCCTCGATCGCCGCCCGCGTGGCGTGGAGGGCATCCTCGATGCGGCCTTTCTTTTCCTTCAATTCCGTTTCGGTGGCCGCCCCGACATTGATCTGGGCGACGCCGCCGCTCAGCTTGGCCAGCCGTTCCTGCAGCTTCTCCCGGTCGTAATCGCTGGTCGTGATTTCCAACTCGCGGCGAATCTGCTCGCAACGGGCCTGAATCTCTTTCGTGTTGCCCGCGCCTTCGATGATCGTCGTGTTATCGTTGTCCACGCGGATTTTCTTGGCCATGCCCAGATCCGAGATGGCCACCTTGTCCAGTTCAAGCCCCAGATCCTTGGTGATGCACTTGCCGCCGGTCAGAATCGCGATGTCCTGCAACATCGCCTTGCGCCGATCGCCATACGCCGGCGCCTTCACCGCGCAAACGTCCAGAATCCCGCGCATCTTGTTCACCACCAACGTGGCCAGGGCCTCGCCCTCCACGTCCTCGGCGATGATCAGCAAAGGCTTTTTCGCCTTGGCCACCTTCTCCAATACCGGCACCAGTTTGCCGACGTTCGATATCTTTTCCTCGTGGATCAGGACATAGGCCTTGTCCAGGACGGCTTCCATCGCATCCTGATCGGTGATGAAATGCGGGCTGAGATAGCCACGATCGAATTGCATGCCCTCGACCAGATCGTAATACGTTACCGAGCTCTTGCCTTCCTCGACGGTGATCACGCCGTCCTTGCCGACCTTCTCGAAACAGTCGGCCAGCAACTCGCCGATCCCACGATCGTTGTTCGCCGAGATCGCCGCGATGTTGATCAGATCGTTGCGGTTGGAAACCTTGATCGGTTTGGCCAGCTTGCCCAAGGCTTCGATAACGGCGTCCACCGCCGCTTTGATCCCCCGGCAAACTTCCATCGGATCGGCCCCGGCGGTCACGTTCTTCAGGCCTTCGCGATAAATCGCCTCGGCCAGGACCGTCGCCGTCGTCGTTCCGTCGCCGGCCGCGTCGCTCGTCTTGGAGGCCGCCTCCTTGACCAGTAGCGCCCCCATCTGCTCATACTTGTCCTTCAGGTCCACCTCTTCCGCGACGGTCACGCCGTCCTTGGTCACCTTGGGCGACCCCCACCCCTTGTCCAGAAACGCGTTACGTCCGCGAGGACCCAGGGTACACTTGACCGCCCGGGCCAGCTTTTCCACGCCGGCCAGCAGACTTGCACGGGCTTGTTCGTCAAAAGCCAATTGTTTCACTGCCATCGTCGTCACACTCCTTAAAGCTTTACGGCCGGGATACTTGCACCCGGACACTGCGTTTATGACAGGGATTCTTCCACGTCGGATGACCATGAGCAAAGCCGATGCCAGAACGCCTTCATGCTCAATAATGGTTTTATCTTTATGTAAACAATAATGTTACATTAAGAGACCGGAAGGATGACACCACTCCTGAACGTATGCCAGCGTGGCAGGCATAAGTCCGATCATGCCATACTGACAGGGAAAATTTCCGCAAAAAAGACGCCATCATGCCGCAATCAACATAAAAGGCCCGGGACACGAGTGGTACCGGGCCTTCTTTCAGCCATATCCATACCATCACCGCGGTCAGGCTTCCTGGATGATTTCTTCCATTTTGACCCAGCGCTGCTCATCGACGGCCTTGCGGACCAGCAGGCCGACCATGACTGCGTCCGCTCCGATTTGCACGCCAGCCTTCGGTCGCTCGCCGGTACGCAGACATTCATAGAAGCCTTCCAGGCCGATACCGTTCATCCGGCTGTACCCCACCTCGCCCGGCACTCGGATAACTTCCTTCTTTTCATCGCGCGGGAAAATAAGGCCCTCGTGGATGGCTATTCCGCCTTCCGTGCCCTGAACCCGCTCGAAATAACCGGTGAATCGCCCGAGGCTGGTTCCAAAGGGGTAATTCAGGCCGGGCCAGGTGTCGTGATAGGGAGTAAACCAGCAGTGTTCGTGGGTCACCATGAACCGGTTGGGATATTCGATATGGGCAAAGAAATAGTCGGTCACATCCCGGCCGGGATGCACATCCTGATAAATGTCCTTGCGTCCGAATCCACTGGCAGCGATGGGCAATGTGCCGGTCACCCAGTTGAGTACATCCCAGGTATGGCAGGCCTGCTCCAGCATGAAATCGCCGCTCTCGGCTCGACGGCCGAACCAGGGGCGGTCGCTGTCGGGCAGGCCGATGGGACCCCAGGGAGTATTCCACGTGCTCCGTGCTCCGCAGAGCTTGCCGATCGCGCCGTCATGAATCCGCTTGATCCCTTCGGTATACAGCGCATCACAACGCCGTTGAAAACCGACCTGGGCGATAACCTCCGGATGCTTTTGCTGGGCGGCCACGAGTGCCCGGCAATCGCGGGCAGTCAAGCACATCGGCTTCTCGCCGTAAAAATGCTTGCCCGCGGCAAAGGCCTCGATGAACATTTGCGCGTGCATGAAGGGCGGAGTAGCGATAATCACCGCATCGATATCCTCGCGCTTGAGCAATTGGGTGCGGTACTCGTCCCGCCCGTGATAGATATCCAGCTTCGGGCCGAACCGCTGGGGCGCGTTTTGACGCACCTCTTCCAATGATCGATTCAGAGCACTCTCGTTCGGTTCGGCGATGGCCACGATCTGCCAGTCATCCTTGTCGTAAGTGGCCTTCAATAATCCCCGGCAACGATAACCCATGCCTACTATGCCCAGGCGGATCGTCTTGCCGGGTTCAACCGTCCGCGGCTTGGGGGCGGCCGCCCCCACTACCGGCCCATTGCTTTTCGTGGTTGCACAGCCGGCGCTGCCCGCCAGCCCGGCGGCCGCCACTTTGGTCGAGGTAGCCAGAAAATCCCGACGTGTGGATTGAATATCACCTGCCATTATCAGACTCCTTGAGATTCGCATTATGCATAAAACCAATTAACCACTTGTTGAGACGGGCAAATAGCCCGCCCTACTCTACTACTCTACGCAAATCGGGATCAGCGCGGCGGCGTCAGGGGCAGATCCAGCCAGGCAAGGCCGACATCACGATGCATGTGGCTGTTGCCCTCTCCGCCGGGAGCATCATAGAGAATCGCCAGCTTGCGATCATGCTTCAACACGGACGGTAGGCCGATACATTTGCTCGACCACGTGCAGTTGCGCCCGTCGAGGACGACGGCCTTGTTTTGCACGTCCCATTTTTCCAGGTCTTTGCTCCAGTAGACCCAAACGGCGTCAGTGAACTCGATGCCTTTCTCGATGCCGATGTGGTTCGTAAACAAATACCAGGTGTTATTTGCGGACTCGTAATACAGCGAGGAGTTCTCGATCTGCTCTTCGAGCGGAACGATCGGGTCGGAATCGATCTTCCAGGAACCGTCGAGGTCGCGGGTCCGGGCGATTCCAAGCGTACGCAGGATCTTTTTACCATCCGTAACGCTCGCGCTGAAGAACTGCAAATACTCGTCCTTGTGTCGGACGATGTGGCCGGGGCTGGCGGTCGCGCTATAGTAGGTGTTCGGGCGGGGTCGGAACGGCACGACCTCGGGCTGCTTCTTCCAGGGGCCGGCCGGCGATTGCCCCTTGGCCTTCATCGTCACGTACGGGAAGGAGGGAACGCGGTCGGGCGGCGGTGTGACATTGGGCGTGCCGAGATAGAACATGTGCCAGACTTGGCCGTCAAAGTAGGTAATGCCGTAGGAAGCACTGGCCGAGTCCATCTCGCCGGGCTGACCGAGGTCGAGGACGGGGCCTTGCTTGTCCCACTGGATGAGGTCCTTGCTGGTGGCCAAAGAACACAACCAGCCCGTCGGACCGGCCGCATCATAGTGCATATAAAAAACGCCGTCCGCCTCGTAACACCATACATCGCGGGCACCGTAAAGATCGCATTGTCTGGGTCCACCGCCATGACGCAGAACAACGCCATGGTCCCTGGCGTCAATCCTTTTCGTAGCGAACGGACGGTTATCTTCATACGGTTGGGTGGATGTCTTCCGCGCGTTCGGGGTAGACCCCTCCCCGATTTGCGGAACATCGGCCTGACCCGCAAATGTAAAAGAGGACATCAAGCAAACCATCAACAAGCAGATTACCGACTCGCGCATAGAGATATTCCTTACCAAAGACAGCGATACCGTCACGACTTCGGCCAGCCGGTGCGCTGCAGCCAGGCATCCAGCTCGGAGGACAACTCGGCGCGTTTCGCGGAGCAGGCCGGCTCGTTGATCACATTACGGGTCTCGCCGGGATCCTCGGCCAAATGATACAAAAACTCCTGATTGGGGTAACGGATATATTTCCAGCCCTGGCCGCGAATCATGAAAGAACCCTTGGTGCCCGGCTCGACCTTGCGAGCGCCCGTGGGATTCTTGGGGATGCGCTCGGAAAACGAGTATTTCCGCGCCGTCGAGGGATCGCGTTGGCCGGTCAGGAACGGCACCAGGCTCTGGCCCTGGACCTCTTTCGGAATTGGTTGGCCGGTCAGGTCCAGCAGCGTGGGCATCAGATCGACCAGATCGACGGCCAGATCGCATTTTTGCGGCTTGAAGCGCGCGGGATAACGGATCAACAGCGGGACGCGGACGATTTCATCGAAGAACGCGCTGGTACTTTTCCAGACCATCCCATGCCCGCCGACCATGTCGCCGTGGTCCGCGGTGAAGACAATGATCGTGTCATCCGTCACCCCCTGCTCATCCAATGTTTTCAGTACGCGCCCGACCTGATCGTCTATCAGTTTGACCGAGGCATAGTAGATTCGCAGGAACTCACGTAATCCCGGCTCGCCGAGGTCGGCGATAATCCGGCGTGACCATTCCTTTTCAAAACGCTCCTCAGGATTCGTCCAGTTGGCGGGCAGTTTGATCTTTTCCGGATCGAACATCTCATAGTACGGCGAGGGAACCACGTTCGGATCGTGCGGCCAGACAAAGGAGCAGGTAATCATGAAGGGTTTATCCTGCCCGCTCACCGCCTGTATTCTCTGGACCGTCCGGTCGGCGACCCGGACATCATACCATTGTTCCGGCGTGAGTTTCAGGCGGCCCATCTTGGCTATAAATTCGGCGAATTGTACATTTTTCCAACGATCACCCAGCGAGGCTACCGCCTGCTTCAACGACGGGGCGACCTCAACGGGCAAAGGATGGCCGTACCATTGCATCAGGCCGGCCGGGTCGGTGCCCTTGAGCTTGGCGAACACCTCGGCCATTTCCCGAAGGTAATCCCGGCCGAGGAGATACGTGTCCGTGTAATAGGTTAGGGCTTCGCCATACAGATGCCATTTGCCGTAATGATGCGTGGCATAACCGGCCTCGCTTAGTACTTTCTCCGTGGTTACGTCTTTTTCCGTGAACCCCTCCAAATTGTTTTTTCCCTTAGCTGGACGGTCGTCGACATTAACCACGATTCCATGCGCGTGGGGATACATGCCGGTAACGAGCGAGGCTCGCGAGGGCGAGCAAAACGGAGTGGGGCAGCAGGCCTCATCGAAGCGTACCCCTTCACGGGCCAGCCGGTCGATGTTCGGCGTGGGCACCGGCCCGCCGTAGCAGCTTAAAACCGAAGCCGTGAGCTGATCGCACATCAACACCAGCACGTTAGGCCGCTTCTGAGCAGGAGCGTTCTCTTCGGCCAAAGCAGCAAGCGGGATAGAGGTCATTGCCAAAGCCGATGCCAGCAATCCGACTATCCATGTCCGTTGTCGTCGGAAGTGATTCGACATGATCGACTCCTTCTCGAATAACAGATGATTATGGCACAATCGTCGGGATTGTGACAATCCCCTCTTTCAGGCCGGTGGACCTGGCTTGAAGGATGATCCGGCCGGGCTTGTCCGTCGTTTGGACAATCGCCAGGCATCGGCCTCGGCGGGCTTGGCGCTTCGAGTCCCTATAGCTTTCCAGGCTGTCCAGATCGCCGTTGTCCACGCCGATGATTTTTCCGGGCCCCTCAATCTCGAACGCGATTAAATGTTCAGCGTCCGGAACGCGGTTCCCGGCCGCGTCGGTCACCATGGCCGTGATATGGGCCACGTCCCGGCCATCGGCATTCAAAGTGGCTCGGTCCGTTACCAGCACAACCTTGGCCGGCGCGCCGGCGGTGGTCAATTCATGCTCGGCCACCACCCGGCCGTCATACCGCCCCACCACCTTGATCGAACCGGGCTCGAAGGGCAGCCGCCAATGGGGAATCCCATTCACAAAATCCGCAGGCAGTCTTTCACCCACCGACCGGCCGTTGACGAACAATTCAACGCTTGCGCAATTCGTAAACGCGACTACCTTGAGTGATTTTCCCTCGGGCCAGTTCCAATGGGACGCCATCGGAGGCCATCCCCATCTCGGTTTGCGGAAATGCTCACGGCCGGATTCATCCATGACCACGAGGTAGACCATCGGCTCGCTGCTGTACCGGCTCTGCGTGTAATAGGACACCGGCTTGCGAAAGCCGCAGGTGTCGATCAGCCCGCTGGCCCAGCCGCGATTCGGCCACAAACCGGCCTCGCCCAGGTAATCGATGCCCGCCCACACGAACTGCCCGGCGACGTAATCGTGCATGAGAAACGTGTGATGGGTCGGGTAAACGTCCTCGCCCACATTCAGATCGAGCAGGTCGTTCACGTACCACGGAAGCGTCTCGCTATCGATGATAATCATTTCCGGATATTGCAGATGGTACAGGCCGTGCATCTGGGTCTGATAGTTGAGACTCACCACGTCCATGAAATGGGCCATGAGCGAGGGTTCCCGCGGCGTATCCTGCTGACGCTGCATTCGATTGGGGCGCAGGGCGCAAGTCACCTTGCGCGTGGGCTCGACGCGATGGACGTAATCGACCAGTTGTTTAAGTATCCGCACGCCGGCGGGTACGTCGAAGGTTTGCTGGTCCACCTCGTTGCCCACGCTCCAGATCACCACCGAGGGATGGTTGCGGTCGCGGCGTAGAAAATCCCCCAGATCACGTGGCCAGATTTCAACAAAATCCCAGTAGATTTCACCCGTTTCGCGATCGGTGTACCGATTCCATTTATCAAAGCACTCGTTATAGACGAGCAACCCCATGCGGTCGCAAAGATCAAGCAAGACCGGTGAATGCGGATTATGGGACAACCGAACCGCGTTGCAGCCCATCTCCTTGAGAATCTGCAGTCGCCGCTCCCAGACCCGATCCGGCGCCGCCGCCCCGAGGCAACCCGCGTCATGGTGGATGCACACCCCTTTCATCTTGACGGGCGTACCATTCAAAACGAAACCCTTTTCGACATTGAATTCCACCGAGCGAACGCCAAAGGTAGTTTCATACACATCCCGCACGACGCCGGACTCCACCAATCGGGTCACCGCACGATACAGGTGCGGATCGCGCAGGCCCCAAAGCCGCGGTTGCTCGATCATGACCTCCTGCGTATGTTCGACGAACGCCGCCGGGATGCGCGACCGCCCGGGAATGGAAACCTCGCTACCGACCGAAGCCACCGATCTACCCTGCTGGTCGAGAATTTCGATTTCGAGGCGGAATCGTCGTTCCCGCGCGGTGGCGTTGGCGATTTGCGTGCTGATAACCGCCCTGGCCGATTGTTCCGATATTTCCGGCGTGGTGATCGAGGTGCCCCAATGGGTAACGTAAAGATCCGCGGTCGCGGTGAGCCAGACATGTCGGTAGATTCCGCTGCCGGTGTACCAGCGTTCGTGCGGCTGATGCTTGTTGTTCACCCGCACGGCGAGCACATTATCGCCGTCGGCCTTCAGCCACGGGGTCAAGTCATATTCAAAACCGATGTAACCATTCGTCCGATGTCCAAGATGACGGCCGTTGAGATAGACATCGGAGTTCATGAACACGCCGTCAAACTCGATGAAAACATTCTTGCCCGCCCAGTCGGCCGGCAACCGAAAGCTCTTTCGATACCAGCCGACACCGCAAGGGTAATAACCCCCTGAATAGCCGGAAGGTTCGTCTTTCGAGGGAGTCAGCTCGATACTCCAATCGTGAGGCAAGTCCAATCCGCGCCAGGCGTGATCGTCCAGTTGCGGCGCCTGGGCGTTTTCCGCATCACCCAGGAAAAACCGCCAATCCCGGTCGAAATTGATCCGCACCCGAGGAGAGAGGTCCGTAGAGGACGGGTTCTCATGGTTCGTAGCGACGTAGGGCGGGCTATTGCCCGCCTTTGGGTCGGACTGGTCCGCTTCCGTAACCGACACCCATGACAAACCTATCAGCGCGATGAAAATCAAGGTCTTTCCCCGAATTCCATGCTTTCGTGAGCCATACGGCATGTGCATTGGACTGCTCCGTATCAGGTACATTGAGAGGCCACCATCATACGCGGAGCATTATGCCCCGTTCATCTACGTCGCAAGCCATGTAACCTCTACCCGACAATCTTTGTTACGGCAAGTTGTCGGGGCGGGCAAATGAATGTATGTGTTTAGCGACCATGCAATTCCCGCAGGCATGACCAACCAGAACCCCTAGCGGGAGCGCGGGGTCGAGGTAGGACGATTTTCCGGTAGTCGGTGCGCCATACTACATCGGCCCGCTCGCTTCCGCTCGGGGTTCAGATTGCAAAGCTAACACATACGGGAAAATAGCCCGCCCTACTAATCTCGACAGAACGGTATCGGATTCCCCTCCCGGGTTATGGGGGAAAGGATTCCCTCATGCGTGGGCGCGAGAAAGGATTCTCGCACCAGCTTACGAAGGGATTCCCACACCAGGAAAAGGATTCCCACACCAGAAAAAGGGATTCCCGCGCCAGCATAAAAATTTCCCATCACACTCCAGACGAAAGTATTCCCGGCAATGGTTGACGATCGGACAGTATCGGGACACACTAATAGTCATGGACGGCCGCCATCGACAGTCGCTTTTCCACCCCATCGAAAGGAACATAACATGAGCAAGCAGCGATTACAGTCCACGATAATAACCCTGCTCGTGATGGCTTCGGGAGTTTCAACCTACGCCGCCGAGCAGGCCGATCAGGGCCTCGTCGATGAAATCCTTGCTCAGTCGGACGTTACTCACGGCGTCTGCGCCGTGCTCGGGTGGGAGGACGGCTCCTTGTCGCTCGAACTGGCCCGGCGCACGGAATTACTGATCCACGTCTGGACCGTCTATCCGAGAGCTTTCGCCACGACCCGGCGGGCGATCGACGAGAATAATCTCTACGGCCGGCGCGTGATGGTCGAACGCGGCTCGCCGGCCACCCTGCCCTACGCCGACAACATGATCGACCTGCTGCTGGCCGTCCGTTGCAACGACCAGGATCTGGACAAGATGACCTGCGCGGAAGTGTTGCGCGTGCTTCGACCTGGCGGTACCGCGATTGTCGGTCGCCACGAATCAAGTGAACGGTTGTCCACTGACCGGCTCAGGAAATGGGCCGGGCAAGCCAAGGCCGAGGTTCGCGAGACGGCCACCGGCCTCTGGGTCACCTTGACCAAGCCATTTCCCGAGGGCATCGACACCTGGAGTCATTGGGAACACGGGCCGGACAACAATCCCGTCTCCACCGATACGGTCATCAAGGCTCCCTACATGACCCAATGGTTCGGACTGCCCTATTACATCGCCATGCCGGCCGTCACCACCGCCGCCGGCGGCCGCACCTTCATCGCCATGGGCCACATCGCCCATCATGAGCGTGAAGAACCCTGGCTCAATACCCTGCTGGCCCGCAACGGTTACAACGGTACGCTTCTCTGGAGTCTCAAACTACCCGACGGTTATCTCGCCCATCGGTCCGCTTTCGTCGCGACCCCTGATACTTTCTACATGATTGATCTCGGCGGTACCGGCGTACTCATGCTGGACCCACAAACCGGTAAAACCAAGGGCCGCATCGATGTACCCGGCGTGGAAGGCGAATGGAAATGGATCGCCATCGAGAACGGACGGCTTTACGCCCTCGTTGGCAAGGAGAAAGATCCGCCCGAAACCACCGTGGTGCGCGATCAGGATACGCATTGGAGCTGGGGCGCGCTGAGCAAGGGTTATTACGAGGAACGGCACCCCTGGGGTTTCGGCAACACCCTGCTCGCTTATGATTTGGCCGCCAATAAACCAGCCTGGACTCATAACGAGGAAAAACCCATCGACTCGCGGGCCATGGTCCTCGGCGGCGGAAAAGTATATCTGTATGCGCCGGAGGCGCATATCCGCTGCCTCGACGCCGCCACCGGCAAGATTCAGTGGACCAACGATGATCCGGAAACCCGGCGACTGATCGAGCAGCCGGGCCAAGGTCTCGGTTCAACCCCCGGCTTCAAAACCACGTGCTTCGCCGTCTATTCACCCAAAGCGTTGTTCTACGAAGCTCAGACCCGGCAAAACATCGTGGCCGTCGCTCCCGATGACGGCCGCCGACTCTGGCACAAAACCAAAACCACCAATAACCCCAACTCGATCTATCTCGACGACAAGCTTTTCGTCGGTATTGGCCCCGGCGGAAGCACGCTCATGCTCGATCCGCTGACCGGCGAGATGCTTCAAGATTTGAAGTTCGCCAAGCGCTCCTGCGTCCGGCTCACCGCCACGCCCGACTCGTTGTTCTGTCGCGGCTGGATCGAAGGGTTGACACGCTACGATCGCTCGGAAGGGAAAATCATCTACAACGGCGCCTTTCGCCCCTCCTGCAACGATGGTGTGATTGCCTCGGACGGTCTGCTCTATCTCGGTCCCTGGCTTTGTGACTGTAACCTTTCGCTCATGGGCGCGGCCGCCCTCTGTTCACTGAACGACTTCGATCAGCGGGTAAAACAGGCCGCCGCTGCCCCGCGTCAACTCGAAACCGGCCCGGGCGATCCGCGGCAAGTGGAGCCGTTGCCCACCGATGAAAAAGACTGGCCTACCTACCGGGCCAACAACCAACGAACCGCGGCCAGCCGTGCCGCAATCCCCGCAAACGTCATCAAAGTCTGGGATTACAACCCGCCGGCCGAATACCAGCCGACCGCCCCCACCGCCGCGGGCGGGCTGATCTTCCTCGGTGGAAGCGACGGAAAGGTCCGGGCGCTCAGTGCCGCGACCGGCGCCCTCAAATGGACGTTCCTGACCGCCGGGCCGATCAAGCAACCACCGACCATCTGGAACGGTCGGGCTTATGTCGGCTCCGGGGACGGTTATATCTACGCACTGGAAGCGGCGACCGGCCGACTCTTGTGGCGTTTCCAAGCCGCCCCCCTTGAACACCGAATTATGGTTTACGGCGCGCTTTGCTCCACCTGGCCGGTCAACACAGGCGTATTGGTCGAGGACGGCGTCGCCTACGCCGGAGCGGGGATCATCGACTATGACGGCACCTATATCTACGCCCTCGACGCGATCACCGGTGAACTCAAATGGAAAAACGATACCTCCGGGCACCTCGATCCCGACATACGTAAAGGTGTTTCCGCCCAGGGCATTCTGACGATCGCCGACGGCCGGCTCTGGCTGGCCGGCGGTAACGTCGTCTCACCGGCTACGTATGATCTGAACACCGGCAAATACCTCGGCGCGCCGCCGGGCAACGGTACCCCGCAAGCCAACCGCGGCGAGGAAATCGCGGTATTCAACAATCGCTACATCCTGCTCGGCGGCCGATTGCAATATTCCGCCGTCGAGGATGTGGTGAACCCGGGCATGTTCCAGGCCCTGGCCATCAACCCCGGTCAAGCTCCCGGTAACCCGATAAATCTGGCCTTGGGCAAAATCCCGCCGGCCTGGAACGATGACAAGATCGTGCTGGTGGAACGCCGCAGCGCTCAACCGGTATGCTGTCGCACCGCGGACCTTCTGACACACCTTGAACAGGTCGGCAAGGGTTTGCCGGATCGGCTGTGGCATACCCAGTGGCCGGGCAATCCCGAAACCCTGGCCCTGGCCTTGGCTCCCAACGCGGTGGTCTCCGTCAACAAGGTCGCATTTCAAAGCCGACAACTTAAACCGGCCTGGACGGTTCGGGCCCTCGACCCCAACACGGGGCAAATCAGTTGGCGAATGGAACTGCCCAAAGACGCGTTGACCAACGGATTAATCGTGGATCGCGATGGACGGGTTATCGTGGCTCTCGCCGACGGCGGTCTGACCTGTTTCCAGCCATTGGACAAATACATCGCGGACGTGTTGGCCGACACGGCCGATCCCCAGGCCGGCCGCCAAAGAGCCATCGACGTGCTCAACGGCGTGTTGAAAACCAAGAGTGATCTCGGTGAACGCAAGAAGCTGACCGACCAGCTTGCCCAACTCGGTTTCCGCGTCGGCGTCGAGGCGCGTAAGGATGGCTACATCGCCAACTGGCACCTGCTCGGGCCGGTCCCGTGGGACAAGCAGGCCAACCGTATCGACAAACAATATATCGGCGAGCCGAAAGTGGATCTGGCCGGAGTCTATCCGCTCGGCCGCAAGCAACTCCGCTGGATGGAATATCATTGCGACGATCCGACCGGTAGAGTCATCCTCACCTCCGTCATCGGCTCCTTCGATTACTCCGCGGTTTATGCTTATGCCGAGGTCACTCTGAAAGAAGATACCGATCTGCTGCTCAAGGTCGGCAGTGACGACGGCTTCAAAGCCTGGTTCAACGGTCGCGAAATCGGCACCTTCGAGGTGGAACGCGGCTACATGCCCGGTGAAAATGTCATGCCGGCTCAAGGTAAAAAAGGTAGAAATGTCGTCCTGCTCAAGGTAATCAACGGGGTCATGGCCTGGGAATACAACGCCCAACTGACCGACACGGCCGGCAAGCCGATCGACCTGAACACGGAATGAGCCTCATGATCCAAGGCGAAATAGTCAAACACCTGCGCCGGGTGGCATGAGCAGGTTTCGATACTCCGGAATTTGGCCGGCCGGGGTGGCATGGGCAGACCCTTGTCACGCCGCGGCGGGACGAGGGTTTGCCCGTGCTTCCAAGGCTGCGGAGTCGAACACGAATACTCCCAAGCAAGTCGGAATTTATTTGTGCCACCTTTCATTGGATGCACGCCTGTCGAAACCACACCTCGTCCTTAATGTTGACGGTCCGTAGCCTTTGGCGGTATCTTTCATCATGGATATGAGTAGACCAGCCCGAGGGTTATTCAACATGCTGCAAAGAATCGCCTGGATAACAGCGTTACTTGTATTTTGTTCCGGTCTCTCTTGCCGACGGCCGTCCGAGCCGCCACCATCGACTTTTGAAGGGACCGAAGGCTTGATACCGCTAACACTCAGTCCTGCCGATCAGGATAAATCGATCATCGCCCCGATCGCCAGCACGGCCGCCAAGGCAACACCCTCCAGCCCGGGAGCCGGGGCCACCGGTGGCGATATTCCCATTGATGATTCGACCGCCGAGGCGGTGGTGCAGTCGTTTATCGCTCTGGCAAATGCGGGCCAGGAGCAACGCTTGATTGAGATTCTGGTACCGGAACAGTCGGAAACCATCCGTAATTTGCTAACGGCAATGCAACCCGTGGACCAGGCTTTTGAGGAGTTTCGACAAGCGGCACGGCAGGTTTTCCCCCAAGAGACCGTGCAAGCCGCGGGACAAACTTCCGGGAGCAGTCAACTCCTGGGTGTTTCCGGTCAATTGCAGTTGGGACCGAACGGAGTCATCGCCCAGGACGATTCCAACGCCGTGGCGACCCTGGAAGTAATCGGAGCAACCATGTCCACGCCGCCCCAGGTAAATGCACGATTAATCGACGGCCGCTGGCGCATCGATTTGCAGCAATTGGGTACCTTGCCCGCGGGATTTGCCGATCAACTGGCGGCGGCCGCGCCTAACATGGCCCAGAGCATCCGTGACCTGACAACCCGAATACAAAATAATGAATTCACCAACATGGAAATGGTGAACCAGGAATTGATGCAAATAATGATGCGAATGGCGGGCGCCATGCAAGGAGGGACGCCTTCACAACCGCCACCGGCAACGACCGGAACACCCGCGGCGGTCACGCCTCCGCCGGCTCAGCCCGCTCAACCACCGCCGGCCGCCCCTGCACGCCAGCGCGAGGATGTGGACAACGTCATCTCCGGGCCGATGCTCCCCCGTGGTGGTCGATAAGATCGGTATCTTACAGGCATGTAGATTAGATCCCAAACCATCCCGAATACCGATACGCGGGGGCAACAGAGAAATAGATGCCTATATTGAGGATTGACGCTCGCCATCACGGAGTCGGGACATGGTCGCCGAAGAACAACGCGGGAGGGGTGCTTCGTCGCCCCTTCGGGATCCCTTGCTGGCGCTGCGGGCTGGCAAACGGGATCCCTTGCTGGCGCTGCGGGCTGGCAAACGGATCCCTTGCTGGCGCTGCGGGCTGGCAAACGGATCCCTTGCTGGCGCTGCGGGCTGGTAGGGTTTTTGTCGTGATTTATGGATGAACGGATCGAACAGGATGCGGCGACAGGAACGTGCGTGCCTGCCGTACCGGAAGTGATCGCGATCGCCGAGAAGCTTTCGTGGCGAGTTGATCTGCGCCTGCTGATGGTGATTGCCCTGCCGAACGTGGCCAGCATGGTCAGTCAGACTCTGTTGAGCTTCGTGGATTTCGCTATCGTCTCCGCCCTGCCCAACGCCTCGCAGGCCCAAGCCGCTGTTTCCTCCGGGGCGATGGTTTTTTTTGCTTGTTTCAGTTTCCTCATGGGCATCATGGTCTGTGTCACCACGATGGTCAGCCAGTCGCTGGGGGCCAAGCGGTATAACGATTGTTCCGCCTACGGCTGGCAGGGGTTGTGGGTCAGCGTGGTGTTTGGAATTTTTGGATTCGCCTTGTGGCCTTTCGTCCCGGATATTTTCGCGTGGATCAATCACGAACCGGCCGTGCAGATCATGGAAATCGACTACGCCCGCATCCGTCTGCTGGGAATCGGCCTGAGCGGGGCCACGATCGCCCTCGGACATTTCTTTAACGGGATTCACCAGCCGGGGCAGAACACGGTAACCGTGTTCGGAGCCAATATCATCAACGCCCTGTTGAGTTATGCCTTGGTTCTGGGCCAATGGGGCTTTCCGCGACTGGGTGTGGCCGGGGCCGCCTGGGGCTCGGTGATCGCCACCCTGATCCACGTGGTCTGGCTCGTTGCTCTGATGTGCCTCAGCTCCCGAACCCGGCAGTTCAACGCCCTGCGGACTTGGCGGCCGGATCGCGATAAGATGCGTCGCCTGCTGGCCGTGGGCTGGTTTTCCGGGATCAATTTCGTGATCGATATCACCGCCTGGGCGGTCTTTCTGATGGTCATCGTGGGCGGGTTCGGAACCCAGCATCTGGCGGCAACAGCCATCTGTTTTCGTTACAGCGAACTGTCCTTCATGCCGGCGGTGGGTATTGCGATGGCGGTCTGTACCCTGGTCGGCCGGGCCATCGGCGAAGGTCGTCCCGATCTGGCCCGGCGGCGGGCGGCCGTCGGCTGCGTCGTCAATATGAGTTATATGGGTTGCATGGGTCTGATCTACGTGCTGGCCGGCTCCCAATTGATGGATGTTTTCAGCAACGATAGCCACGTCATCGCCATCGGATCGCGGCTACTCATCTTTGTCGCATTGTTCCAGGTTTCCGACGCGATGGCCATTACCTACAGCAACGCTCTGCGCGGGGCGGGCGATACCCGCTTCCCCATGATCGCCGCCGGCATCGAATCCTGGGGGATCATGATCGCGGGGGGATACTGGGCGACCCGCCGGTGGCCGCAACTGGAATCGATGGGGCCGTGGATTTTTGCCACCTTGTTTATCATCGCGATCAGCGCGACCTTGTGGATTCGCTGGATTCGGGGTAAGTGGGAAACCTTCGACGTGATCGGCCGCAAGGAGGCACCCTTGGCCGAGGTGCTGGTCGGGGAAGTGCCGGTGGTCTCCGCCCTGCCCCCCGACGGGCTGGGCGAACCGGAGGAGTTTGGCAGCCGGCTGGGAGCGCCGTAAGATATCCGGCCGTTAGCCTGGATTAAACGTAATAAATGTTTCATGCGGTTGAGAACTATTCCCGTATTGGAACATGATGGGGAGACAGTGGGACAGAGAGACAAAGAGGTAACGTCAGGGCGAGTTTTTACTTGTTTTAGGTCACGAAAATAAAAGTATCGAGTCATCATGTTTAAGGAAGTGCCGGCACAATTCGATTTCCCGACATCCGAACGGGAAATTCTGCGGTTCTGGGAAACCCACGACATTTATGAAAAGTCCCTGCGACAGCGCCAGGGGGCCACGCCTTTCGTTTTTTACGAGGGGCCGCCGACGGCCAACGGGCTGCCGCACCCGGGGCATTGCCTGACGCGGATCATCAAGGATGTGTTTCCACGCTACCGCACGATGATCGGGCAGTACTGCCATCGCAAGGCCGGGTGGGATACCCACGGCCTGCCCGTCGAGGCCGAGGTCTGCAAGGAGCTCGGCATCCACACCAAGGCGGAGATCGAGCAGTACGGCGTGGAGAAATTTATCCGCCTCTGCCAGCAGAGCGTCTTCCGCTACACCAAGGAATGGGAAGAGCTGACCCGCCGCCTTGGATTCTGGATCAACCTGAAAGAGGCCTATGTCACCTACCATCAGTCATACGTTGAGAGCGTCTGGTGGGCACTGGCGACGCTGTTTCGCCGGGGCCTGCTCTATCAGGGGCACAAGGTCGTCTGGTGGTGGCCTCAAGGCGGCACGGCCTTGTCTTCCGGCGAGGTCGGGCAGGGTTATCGGGAAGTGGACGACCCATCGATTACCGTGCGTTTTCGCGTGAAGGATCAAGCCAGGACAAGCTTCCTGGCCTGGACGACCACGCCGTGGACGCTGCCCAGTAACGTCGCCCTGGCCGTCCATCCCGATGTCGAATACGTACAGGTGGCCGTCGAGAACGAGGAGTTTATTCTAGCCCGGCAACTGTTGGCCGCTACCTTCAAAAGTTTGCCTGTCGATCTCGAAAAGGATGTCCGAATCGTCCGAACCTGCAAGGGCGCGGAACTGGTGGGGATGAAGTACGAGCCATTGTTCGATTACGCCAAGCCGACCGGCGGCAAAGCCTATGAAATCATCCCCGCGGATTTTGTCACCCTCGATACCGGCACGGGCATCGTACACATGGCCCCGGCGTTCGGCGAGGATGATTATCGCGCCGCCCGTGAAAACGGTCTTGGATTCCTGCAATTGATCGCCCCGGACGGTACCTTCGTTCCCGAGGCGGTCGATTTCGCCGGCCGCTTCTGCAAGGAAGCCGACCCGGACATCATCCGCAACCTCAAGGATCGTGGCCTGTTGCTCAAGCGCGAGCAGTATCGCCACGATTACCCGTTCTGCTGGCGGGCGGAGGAAGATCCACTGATCCAGTACGCACGCAAAAGCTGGTTTATCCGCACCACGGAATTCCGCGACGCGTTTCTAAAGAACAATGAACGCATCAACTGGCTGCCGGAGCACATCCGCGACGGGCGGTTCGGCAATTTCCTGGCCGACAACGTCGATTGGGCGCTTTCGCGCGAGCGATTCTGGGGTACGCCGCTGCCGGTTTGGGAGTGCGAAAAAACGGGCAAACAGGAGGCCGTCGCCTCTTATGCCGAATTGCTGGCCAAGCCCGGCGTAAGCGGCATGGAAGTCTGGGAAAAAGCCAAACGCGACAATCCCGACCTGATCGACGACCTGAAAGTACACAAGCCGTATATCGACGCGATCACCTACGATTCGCCGTTCGCGGCCGGAGCCCGGATGCGCCGAGTGCCGGAGGTCATCGACTGCTGGTTCGACAGCGGCTGCATGCCGTTCGCCCAATGGGGCTATCCGCACCGGAACGCCGAGCTATTCAAGCAGCGATTCCCAGCCGACTTCATCAGCGAGGCCATCGACCAGACGCGCGGTTGGTTTTACACGCTGCTGGCCATCAGCACGATGCTTTTCGGCGAAAAGTCCGAGGCCGGCAACGGGATGTTCGCGAAGGAGTTTCCGCACCCGTTCCGCAACTGCATCGTACTCGGCCTGGTCGGCGGCGAGGATGGCAAAAAACTTTCCAAGAGTAAGCGCAACTACAAGGAGCCGACCTATATCTTCGATCGCGAAGGGGCCGACGCCATGCGCTGGTCGATGCTTTCGAGCCAGGCGCCCTGGACGGGAGCCCGCTTCAAGGAAGACACCATCGCCACCGACCAGCGCGAGTTCCTCATCAAGCTCTACAACGTCTATAGCTTCTTCGTCATCTATGCCAACATCGACGAATGGAAACCCATCGATGCGGCCAATAGTCAGGCCCAAATCAGCGAGTTGGACCGCTGGATTACGGCCGAGTTGCACCAGACGATCGCCGACGTGCGGGCGGCCATGGACCGCTACGAGAATTATCCGGCCTGCCGGCGGCTGGTCGATTTCGTCGACGCCCTGAGTAACTGGTACGTCCGTCGCTCGCGCGACCGCTTCTGGCGTTCGGGGATGGACGCCGACAAGCGGGCCGCGTACCAAACGCTCTGGTCCACGCTGGTGACCACGAGCAAGCTGATCGCCCCCTTCACCCCGTTCTTCGCCGAGACGCTTTATCAGAATCTGATGCGCGAGCAGTTCGCGGACACGCCCGAAAGCGTGCATCTGTGCGATTATCCGCGAGCCGACGAAACGCGCATTGATCGGCAGTTGTTGCAGGAGATGGCCATCGTGCGGGAAATCGCCTCGCTGGGGCGCTCGGCGAGGATGGACGCCAGGATCAAGGTCCGCCAGCCGCTGCCGGTCGTCGAGCTGGTGCTGGCCGACCCGGCCCATCGGCAATGGCTCGGTGGCCATCTGCCGCTGATCGCCGACGAGTTGAACGTCAAGCAGATCGACTTCGCCGCCGACGCGGACAAGTATGTGACCTACGAGATTCGGCCTAATTTCAAGACCCTCGGTCCCAAATTCGGCAAGCTGGCCCCGCAGATCAAGCCGGCCCTGGCCAAGGCCGATGCGGCCGCCCTGCGTCGGCAGCTTGACCGGGAAGGTAAGGTGACTATCGCGGTCGCCGGGCAGACGATCGAACTGGCCCCGGAGGATGTGCAGGTTACGCTCCAAGCCAAGCCCGGCTGGGCTGCCGCCCAAGGCCCGCAGGTCGTGGTCGTCCTCAGTACGGAGATCACCGAGGAATTGAAGGCCGAAGGTCTGGCCCGCGATGTCGTCAATTTGATTCAGAACGCCCGCAAGAGCGCACAGCTTGATTATGAGGCGCGCATCCGCCTGCACATCAATACCGGCGGCCCGGTGGCCGAGGCGATCAAGGCATTTCAGGATTATATCCGCCACGAAACCCTGGCCGTCGAATTGAAGATCGACCCGACCTTGACCGAGGCGGAACATACCGGTGAGATCGAGGGGCACGGCTGTTTGTTGAATATAGAAGTCGCTTCATCGGAATAATGGACGTTGTGAATAAAGCACTCGTAACTGTATAATGACGTAAATGAGCACGGATACCAAATGGAAAAGCGCAACGGATATGTTTGTTGCCGAGCTGCAGAAACTATATGGTTCCAGGCTGAAAAAGGTCATTCTCTACGGTTCAAGAGCACGCGGAGAGGCCAACGATGACTCGGATATTGACCTCCTTGTCGTTCTTCAGCCTATGGGTGATTTCTGGGAAGAATTACATCGCATCAATCCGATCGCCAGTCGGTTATCCCTTGAGCACGATCTGCTGATATCCGCCCTGCCCGTCGATCTCGACGAGTATGAGGGCGGCTATACACCGTTTTTCGTGAATACACGGAACGAAGGGGTGGTGGTGGGGTGAAATCAGAAGTTCGACAATTGTGGGATAAAGGCCGGCGAAGTCTGGCCGCCGCCAAACAGTTGAACGAAACAGGGTATTCCGATTTCGCTGCATCGCGTGCTTATTATGCGATGTTCTATCTGGCCGAGGCCGCGCTTCTTTCTCGCGGGTTGTGTTTCTCCAAGCACAGTGCGGTCATTAGTGCCTTTGGACGCGAATTCGCCAGCAAAGGGTTGATTGCGAAAGACTTGCATCAGCACCTGATATTAGCCTTTGATGAACGAAATGTCGGCGATTATGGCCTGCGAAACGACTATCCACGGGCGATCGCGGCGGATATTCTTCAGAAGGCTGAGTGTTTTGTCAAAGAAGTTGAACATTTTATTCTGGAAGAGCGCAGGACGTTTCGACTAGGTGTCTTACTTTCCGGCGGCGGGCGCACGCTGGTTAATATTGTCGAACAGATCCACGCTGGGCAGCTCAATGCGGAATTGGCGGTGGTGATTTCCTCGCTACCGAACGTCAAGGGGGTTGAGCGGGCCAAGGCGGCCGGTTTGCCCGTCAAGGTCATTCGCAAGAAAGAGCATCCGGACGTTGACGAATTCAGTCGCCTAATCGCCGAGACATTGGATGAATACAAGGTCGATCTGGTCTGTCAGGCAGGGTGGACGTGTTACTGGCGGATTCCGGATCGTTGGCTGGGCAAGGTGATGAATATTCACCCGGCCTTGTTGCCCAGGCACGGGGGTAAGGGTTTTTTCGGGCACCATGTGCATGAGGCCGTGCTAGCCGCCGGCGATAAAGAGAGCGGTTGTACCGTGCATTTCGCGAACAATGAGTACGACGCCGGGCCGATTATCCTGCAACGCAAGGTGCCGGTCTTGCCGGACGATGACGCCGATACGCTGGCCGCCCGCGTCTTCGAGCAGGAATGCCTGGCCTACCCCGAGGCCATCCGTCTTTTCGCCGAGGGGCGACTGCAAATCAAGGGCGATCGGGTCGAGATTCTCATATGAGGATCGTATCCGGAGCCTCGATAAAATGCGTTCACAAAATGGGGACTGCGCAGGCTTGGAATTGAAAGGTTATTTCCTTGGCGGAGTTACCGGTGGGAATGGTTGATCCCTCGCTAGCGCTTGCTACTCTGCGAAGCAGCACTTCGCTGCGTAGCACCAGTCGGGCTGGCATTCCCTTGCTCGCGCTTCGGGCTGGCACTCCCTCGCTAGCGCTTCGGGGTGGTGTCCCCTTGCTGGCGCTTCGGGCTGGTAGGTATCGGCGTCGGGGAATGACTTTCACGGAAACGCTGATTACCGCCACGCTGCTCGGCCTGTTACTGGTCGTGGTTGCCTTGGGCATCCATTCCGTGCGCGGCGACCTGAAACATCAACAGGTTTGGTATCTGCTGGTCAGCCTCGACAAGGCCCTGGAGGCCTACCATGAAGCCACCGGCACGTGGCCCTTCACGCCCGCTACACAACCGAGTGGAACGGAACCGGAGCGGCTATCCATCAACGACGATCCCACCGAGAGCGGCCGCCGGGTCATCAACGCATTGGCCGCCGTACCCGCTTCGCGAGAAATCCTGGAAAGCATACCGGCCATTCTACGAATCCCGCCTGAACGCACGGAGGCCAAGATCAACGACGATTGGGGCACGGTACGCGATGCCTGGGGGCGGCCATTACGCTGTCTGACCGCGCTCAGTCGCATTCCGGTCGAATGGCAGGCGGTGGCCGCCAATCGTGGCAAGCCCATCTTCATCAGCGCCGGGACGGACGGGGAGTTTACTTCCCGCGACAGCGTGGCCGAGGCCGATAACCTGCGTAGCGACCAGTTGCCGCGATAAGTTGGCCATGCTCACTCCTCGCTGGGAATAATGCAGCGGGGATCATCGTTACGCGGCGAGTTGACGTAGGCCGAAACACAATACGCCTCCATCAGTTGCTCCTCCACCGGCCGCAGTAACTTGAGTATCGCCTCCTTGTCGCTCAAGGATGGATCGAGCCAGGGACCATGCATTTCGAGCGGCAGGATCACCGGCATACGCTCATGGATCGGCCGCACCTTTTCATTCGCCTGGGTGGTGATAATCGTGCAGGAGACCAGTTCTTCACCTTCGCCTCGCCAAAACTCATGCAGGCCCGCGAACACGAAAGGCCGTCCCCCTATCAAGCGGATATACATGGGGATCTTGCGTGAACCAGCTTTCCGCCATTCGTAAAAACCGTCGGCCGGGATCA
>CAZXSA010000053.1:0-22744 GCA_964642815.1 uncultured Planctomycetales bacterium
TCCCCCTGTCGCTTTTGCCCCGCGTCCTCGTGGGCGATCCCCAGAATCAAGGCCACCCCGACACTGACCAGCGTCAAGATCACTTCCTCGCTCGCCCCCAGCCCGTACTCCGCCGCATACGCCGCCAGCACGGTGGCCAACGCCACCCGCACCTTGCGTGAAGCCAGCGGCCGAAACAACCGCCCGATCCAACCGATCCATCCCATCACCCACCCCCTTTCGCGCAACCCGCCACGAACCTCCGCTCCCCAATAACACACCCCGCTGTTCCACCGCCCCCCCTCGCTCCGGTTCAACCGCATTACCCAACCCTTGTATGGGTGGCGTCATCTTGCCTTCGTTCTTTAATAGCTGGCTCATCTCCGTGTCTCCGTGTTCGCCGAAGGCGGAACCTCGCCTGGGCGGACCTCCGTGGTTCATTGGCCTCCGCAAGGCGTGTGGGAAGGTCGTCGACGGAGCGCCACACCCGCGACGACCTCCCCTGGGGAAGGATACCTCTTAAATATTCCTCACGGATTCACCGCCGCGCGCCTCGATCAGCGCCCAGTCGTCCGACTCTCTTCCCCAAAGCAGATACACCGGCTCCGAACCGACCAGTTGTCGGAACGTCCGGGCCAACTGCGTGGGCGTCTGCCGCTCGACTCGACTCTCCCCGCCGCCGGCGGTGGCTCCCCGATACCAGACCCGTACCCGCTCACGAACCAACCGTCGCACCGTCGGCCGCCGACAGACCTGGGCGACAAAATCGGCGGCCAGCGGGTCCACCCCCGCCTTGCGTAACGCCCGCAAGGCCGCGTCCCGCGCCACCGGCGCCAAACAGGTGCCGATCCGCCGCATCCCCGCTTTCTCGAATACCGGATTGATCGCCCCCATCGCCGCCAGACATTCCACGAAACGGGTTCCCGCCTCCGGTAGCGTCCGCCGAACCAGCCAATGGCCCAACCCGCAACCCCGCGCGTCCGGATGCACCACCAGCCGCTTGAGCACCCGCATCTCGCGGTTCAACAACCGCGGCTGGCGAACAAACCGCCGCCCGGTGGCCTGATTGCGCAAGGCCAGTTCCAGTACCGGCCGCCCGTACACCACCACCCCCAACGCCTCTCCACCATGCCCCTCGCGCAAAACGAAAACCCGATCCACGAACCCCGCGCTCTCCTGATGTCGGTAATGCATCGCGGCAAAACGCGCGTAATCCGCCAGCGTTCCCCGCTCGATCCGCAAATCGCCGAACAACTCCGCGGCGCCGGCCGACGAATGCGCGCCGTCGGTCGGCGTTTCCACGACCGCCCCGCCGTCCCGGTCCAGCCGCACGATGCGGTCCGGCCGCAGCGCGTCGGTCAGATCGTCTCTACTGGTCGATACCACTAAAAAGAGTTTATCGCGCGAAACCCGCTTGCGCAGATTGAAGGCCACCGCCCGAGCCAGGCGGCGATGCAGAAGCGAACCGAACTCGTCGCACAACAGCGGCGTGCAACCGCCTTCGCGAGGCTGGAGGGAAACGGCCCGGGCCAGACGGGCGCGAAACTGCTCGCCCTCGGACAACTGCGCAAACCGCCGCATCCAAAGCATCGGCTCGCCCAGCCCCGCCGCGGTCAGCAGACTCATCGCCTCGGCCATCGGCCGGCCCGGGGCCACCGCGTCCACCACCGCCACATCCAGCGGGAAAGGCAAACGATTCACCCACCGCGCATTCGGAAAATGCCGCCCGATCCGATTCAATAACAACGTCTTGCCCGCCCCCGACGGCCCGGTGATCAAAATGATTCTTCCCGGAGCAAAGGCCAATTCCACGCCGGCCGCGATGCGGCGGCCGTTCTCCATCATCGGTATTCCGAAACGTAGCCCCACCTCCACCATCCGAGCCGAAGGCATAACCGCCTCGGCCGGCGCGACCACTTCCAGCCGCAACCGCCGCCCCTCGACCACCGCTTCCACCCCACCCTCCTCATCCAACTCCGCGTCTTTGCGTCTCTGCGCGAGACCTCCCGCAATTTCTCTCGATCCACTCTTTTCCCTCTCTGCGTCTTTGCGTCTCTGCGCGAGACCTCCCGCAATTTCTCTCGATCCACTCTTTTCCCTCTCTGCGTCTTTGCGTCTCTGCGCGAGACCTCCAATGCGTCTCCGCGCGAGACTTCCAGCGTCCGCCACCGCTCCCCTCCGCTCATCCAAACCCGTCCGCCGAATCCTCCCAATCCGCACCGGCTCGCCAACAGTCCCCATAAAAATCCCCGTTCACACAAAAAAACTTCCACCCTGAACAAATCATCAGGCCAAATAGAAAACCTAACTATATCCTAACTTATACAACACAAATTATTGCTATGCAAGAGAAAAATGGCAATAAAATGCAATATTTATAAATGCTTGCAATAAAACGAGTAAAGAATAGTAAAGAGTGTTATCAGCCTGTAAATATCGCTATCAGTGAAAATTCCTATTCTTTTCTTGAACGTCTTCTGGTTCTTTTTGCCACCTAAAAATCTGCAATACATCCTTGTTTTGGCACGTCTTAACCAGATACTATTGCTGGATAGGGTTCGCTTACATCAGAATTTTCGCAAGGGGTTGCTTGTGTCACGTTCCATCGCTTTGTTGACGACCATGATTCTGGCTTGCGGATTGGCTCCGCTGATCGTTGGCCAAGGCTGCCCGTTCCGCGGGTCACAGGTCGTGGATACCGACGGCGACGGCTATTCCGATGACGAGGAACTCGCCAACCAACCTCCCACCGACCCGAACGATCCCGACGACTACCCCGGAAACGTGAAGGACAGCGACGCCGACGGGTTCGGCGATTATGAGGAGATCAACGGCACGCCCGGTACGGACCCCTATGACCCCGAGGATAACCCAGCCCAAGTTAAAGACAGCGACGGCGACGGCTGCTCGGACTGGGACGAGCTATACCGTGAAAACGCCTGCGACAATAATCCCTTTACGGATATCAACCCCGTCGGCCACACGGTCACGGTACGCGGCGCGCTCTCCGTACCCGACACCCTGTTGATCGACGGGGATACGAACGATCTCAACAATCCGCTGATCAGTAACGACACCATCGCCGAAGCCCAGGTGGTTCCAAACCCCTGCACGATCGGCGGCTATCTCGGCCCGTTGCAAACGTACACGGATACCCGCGACGTTTACCTTGTCCAGATGGCCGCCGGCCAGATCGCCACCCTGCTATTGGCGGACCCGTCGACGAACGATTTCGACCTTTACCTGTACTCCGAAGCCGGCGGTGATCCGTTGGCCAGCTCGGAAGGTTACGGCCAGGCGGAGCAACTGACGGCCCCGGAAAACGGTACGTTCCTGATCGTCGTTTACGGCTACAGCATCGAATATGGACAACGGCACCGCGGTGGCGGTCTCTACACCCTGCTGGTCGGCGAGGACGTACAAGTACCCACCTCGCCGCTATCCAGTCTCCACGAATTCGTCGAGGGCGAGATCATCGCCAAACGACGGGCGAGCGTATCCAAGGCCGACCGCGCGCGGAAAAACGCCGCCCTCGGCCTTGAGCGGATTAACGCAACCGATCACCCGCACGGTTTCGAGCGGCTCCGGTTGACGGCCGCCGGCAAGGCCGCCCGTGTAGCCGCTCGCGCCAATAAAACAATCGCCGACGAGCTGCGCATACCCCAATCGCCGACCATCGCCGCCATCAAAGACCTCGCCGGCGAGGAGGACGTGGAATTCGCCGAGCCGAACTATCTGCGTCAACCGAGCCTCACCCCCAACGACGAGTTCTACCGCTATCAATGGCATTACGAACAAATCGCCCTCCCCCAGGCCTGGGACATTACCACCGGCAGCGCACAGACCATCGTTGCGGTTATCGATACGGGCGTGGTGCTCAATCATCCCGATCTGCAAGGGCAGTTGACGTCCGGTTATGACTTCATTTCCGATCCGAGCATGTCCGCCGACGGCGACGGCATCGACTCCAACCCTGATGATCCGGGCGACTCCGATCATCCGGCCATTCCCCACAGTTATCACGGCACCCACGTGGCCGGCATCATCGCCGCCCGGACGAATAACAACCGCGGCGTGGCCGGCGTCGCCTGGAACACTCGGATCATGCCGATCCGCGCGCTCGGTATCGGCGGCGGGACCGACTACGATATCTCGCAAGGTATCCTGTACGCCGCCGGCCTGCCGAACGACTCGGGCACCGTCCCGACGACGAAGGCCGACATCATCAACATGAGCCTGGGCGGGCCGGGCTATTCGCGGATAGAACAGGAGGCCATCAGCGCCGCTCGCCAGGCCGGAGTGATTATCATCACCGCCGCCGGCAATCGAAGCGTCAACGGCGACGGCGACACGCCCGGCGGATTGGACGGCGTGTTCAACGTCAGTGCCGTCGGTTACACGCGACAACGCGCCCCCTACTCCAATTTTGGCCAAAAGGTCGCCCTTTGCGCTCCCGGCGGGGACATGACCGCGGACCGCAACGGCGACGGGTTCGCCGACGGGGTACTCAGCGCCGTTGGGAAACGCGGGGACGATATCTGGTACGAGTTTTACGAGGGAACCTCGATGGCCGCCCCTCATGTCTCCGGCGTGGTCGCCCTGATGAAGGCGGTACACCCTTCCCTGAGGCCGACCGATCTGGAGCAGCTACTGGCCGGCACGCATCCGGGCACCACCCTGTCCATCGTGGATGATCTGGGCACGACCGGTAAGGATGTGTTCTACGGCTACGGTTTGATCAACGCCTTGGCCGCCGTCCGGGCCGCCGCGGATATCAGCGACACTCCGCCCTCGAATACGCCCGTCCTGCGCATCGTGCCGAGCAGTCTGGATTTCGGTACCCAATTAACCACCCTGACCCTGACGGCGGTCAACGGTGGCGGAGGGGCGCTAAGCATCTCGAATATCACCGCCAGTGACGCATGGATGGCGGTGGCTTCGCCGGACACCTCGGAAAACGGTGGAACTTATACCGTATCCGTCCAGCGCGGCGGGCTGGCCGACGGTACCTACTCGGGAAGCGTGACCTTCGCGTCGAACGGCGGGGACGTGTCCGTCTCCGTACGCATGAGCGTGGGGGCGGCGGCCACCGGGGGCGACGTCGGGACGCTCTATGTATTGCTGGTCGATCCGCAAAACCAGAACACCGTCGTACAGACGGAAACCACCGCCGCGGAAGGCTACGCCTTTACCCTGGAAAACGTGCCGGCCGGTAATTATCTGCTCTACGCGGGCACGGACATGGACGACAACCTGTACATCGGCGAGCAGGGCGAGGCCTTCGGCGGCTATCCCGTATTGTCCTATCTCGAGACCGTCACCGCCCAGGAAGACCTCGACGATCGCTCGTTCTCGATCAACTATTTCATCAACCTGCAAACCCCCGCGCAAACCGGCGCGTCCGGCAACACCCAACCGCAAACAAGCCGGGAAATCGTTATCAAAAGAATCCGCTGAGCAGTCGCGAGGCCATCAACAATAGGTCGATATCGGATATCGTCCGACGTGTTTCCCCGTGTAGGGCAAGCCCGTTGAAGGGCTGCCTGTAGAGGGGTGAGGATATCGTGATTATCGCTCGTCAAGGCATCTGGAAACAGGGTTTCGGGGATGGGGTTTCGGGTTTGAATCGGGCAGCGGATCATGCCAAACCCGATACCTACGACTTCTGGAAACAGGGTTTCGGGTTTTGGGTTTCGGGTTTGAATCGGTCGGCCAGTAATTTTAGACCCTATACCCTATACCCGACACCCGATCCACATCTCAGGATTTGGCCAGGGAGGCGATCAATTTCGTGAGCATTTGGCCGACCTGTTGAGCCAGGGTCCAGGTTTCCTTCGCCCGCGGCCGGGTGACATATTTCAGGCGGGCGGAGATGATCAGGAGCGTTTCGATTTCCATCAACGAACCTCTGGCGAATGAAAGGTGATGCAGGTAATCGCCCCGATGTGTACGGCCGTATCCTTCCGCGATATTCGACGGAATCGAAACCGCCGCGCGTCGAAGCTGGCTGGTCAACCCATACTTCTCGTGGTCCGGCAACTTGTCCGTAAGCCTGTATACCGCCTCCACCAGATCCATGGCCACCTTCCAAACCTGCAACTCCCGATACGTTTTCAATCCCATGTGTATCTCCAAAACCCGATACCTTATACCCAACATCCGAAACCCACGGCCACTGGAAACAGGGTATCGGGTTTTGGGTTTGAATCGAGCAGCGGATCATGCCAAACCCGAAACCCGATACCCGAACCCCTCTCCCACCCCCGGCTACCACCCGGCCTCGTACACGTCTCGCCCCCCTGATAGTCCATCAGCATTTTCATGGCTTGCCCGTCGCCTCGATCTGCCGCTAGGTTTCGGTTTGTCCGTTGGGATGGATTCAATTCGCTTGCGAGGCCGGT
The DNA here is from genome assembly GCA_964642815.1 of uncultured Planctomycetales bacterium. Taxonomy (GTDB): domain Bacteria; phylum Planctomycetota; class Phycisphaerae; order UBA1845; family PWPN01; genus JAAYCU01. Next base: position 6,381 of record CAZXSA010000053.1, read on the forward strand.
TCGTAATGCAGAACGATGATTTGATCGGACCGTAAGGCCAGGGATTCGTAGGTATGGCCGTCGTTGTCGGAAAATTCCACTTCGTAAACGCCGGGGCCCAGGCACTCGACTACCGTCCCCACCTGTCCGCGAGAAAGGTGATGCCGCGGTAAATCCTCGGCAAGGGCCACGACATCAAGTAGATGAACGGATTCGCTCATATAATTCTCCTGCCTCCATTATAACACGTAGCATGTGGTAAATCGAGGGAAATCCTCGCCCCGGAGAACGATCCACAGGCTTCGGATGATGACGTGGCCGCTCGTTCCGGGTTGCGAAATGTCCAGAATGTACCGCTGGCCGTAGTCGTCCCGATCGGTGGCGACCGCCTCGTTCTCGTGGGCTGCGACCAACAGGATTTCGCGCAAACGTTCAGCGTCGGCGGCGGACAATCCCAGCGAAGACGCCAACACACGCGCTTTATGTTTGCCGCGCGGATGTCGGGGGTTCAGACAATAGTCCCGCAGCTTCTCGATCGCCACGACCGCCTTGTGCCCGTTAGGCAACTTCATCCCGTCGCCTCCTCCACGATGCGGATTTCGTCGTCGCTCAGGCCGTAAAACTCGTCAAGCCGCTTCCAGCGGCTTTTCCCGCCTCGGGCGGGTCAATAGGCCAGTCCCTTTGGGGCTGGTTGTCATGACGACGTAGCCCTATCCCTCCATTCCTTCCCCTTTGATTTGAGCCCGTTTCCAACGGGCTTATTCCGGACGCTCCCTGCTCAGACGAATCGGCCGGCCTTGAGAGTCCGTCAACATTTTCATGGCTTACCCGTCGCCTCCTCCACGATGCGGATTTCGTCGTTGCTCAGGCCGTAAAACTCGTCAAGCCGCTTCCAGCGGCTTTTCCCGCCTCGGGCGGGTCAATAGGCCAGTCCCTTTGGGGCTGGTTGTCATGACGACGTAGCCCTATCCCTCCATTCCTTCCCCTTTGATTTGAGCCCGTTTCCAACGGGCTTATTCCGGACGCTCCCTGCTCAGACGAATCGGCCGGCCTTGAGAGTCCGTCAACATTCTCATGGCTTGCCCGTCGCCTCCTCCACGATACGGATTTCGTCGTCGGTCAACCCGTATAGCTCGTAAACCAGCCGGTCGATCTGGCCGTCCGTCGCCTCGATCTGCCGCTGAATGGCCGTCTTCTCGTGGGCCGTTTTCACCGAACCCAAACGCTTGTGCAAATCGAGCATGGTTTGGACGAGAATACGCAGACTGTCTATTTGTGCGACGCTGTCAAGGGGCGGAATTGGCAAATATTGGAGTTTGGAGGCCTTTACTTGTGGGATTACTCGTGACTCGCCTTGATTAGCAATGATATAAAGAAATAGAAACGTATTGGACTGCATGATAGCTGCAAGAGAAAGCATATCAACATGGTCTAATGGTGAAAATACGTACATCGCATCGGTTACATAGAGTGAGCAGTCTTGATCGTATACGAGTTCAATGCTCTTTGTTGTGGTGAGTCCTATGAGCTTGGGCGAGTCAAAGATGGCTGGATTGCGCGGTCGATGAAGCGCCCACCATGGATGCTTTCCTTGTATCACTTCTTTACAGGTATTATCGGCGCGGAATCGCTTAAGAAAGTCGTACGCATTGGGGTATTGTTGAATTGGAGTATTGCGTTCTGTGTACAATAGCCACTGATTTCGTGTTGGATAACGATAGCGTTTTATACTATGGCCTGCGATGCTAGGTCGTAACACGGCAGGCTCAATTTTAAATTCGCAAACTTGCTTGTCACTCAAGATGTGGGCTGCAACAATATCGGGACTAACGCCGCGTTGAATAGGGCCTTTTAGAACATCGTTGAGTAAAGGGAAATTTCTGCTTAGGTGTCTTAATAATTCAGCGCTCGATATGTTACCAACAAAAAATGTTTTGTGCGGATCGTTTTCGACAAGATGCCGCCATGAAGAATAGTCTTTTGCACTAAGCGTGTTGAGGACCAACGGTCGATCCTCGCTCGCCAATGTCGATAGGTCTGACTGAATGATCCTATCAACCGCTTGGGCGGCGACTATAACCGTGGACGTATTGAGAACTTTCGGACCAAATACTCGTTGGCCAAGATTTACTATGACACGAATCCCATAATCTAGTAAAAGTCGTCGAGCAGAGGTTGCGTCTACCTGATTCAGAAGTGTGCTTGGTACAATGAAGCCTAGTAGTCCATCGTCATGCAATATCCGGAAAGCTGAGTCGAGAAAGTAGATGTAGGAATCAACCATACGATCAACGACACGAGAGTACTTACATCGAAGATACGTTAGTTCTGCTTCGATGAACGAAGCTCCCCATGGCGGATTCCCAATCACCGCGTCAAATCCGCCGGATTGCATGATATCCTTGAACTCGGTTTGCCAGTCGAAGACGTTGATTCGCAGGCGCTGTTCCTCGTCGAACAGGTCGAGTTGCTGGTTATCATAAAAGTCCGGGCCAATCAGGCTGTTACCGCACTTGATATTGGCGGCCAGGTCGGGCAGGGCCCGCTCGTGGAACAGCCGCAGGTTGGCCCCGAGCGTCTCGGCGCTCTCGCCCTCCAACACCTTCAACAGCAGGGACAGCTTCGTGGTCTCGACGGCCTGGCTGTCGATGTCCACCCCGTGAATGTGGGCCAATAGAATCCGCTTGCGCTCGGCCGTGGTCAATCGCCACTCGCCGGAAGGGTGTTGGAACAAACGCGGATTGCGGCCGGCGGCGTGGGTCTCCGGGCCGTCCTCGACATATCGATCGCGGTACCAGTCGAGCAGATATTGATACGCCCCGAGCAGAAACGAGCCCGAGCCGCAGGCCGGGTCGAGGATCGCCAGCGGGCGGACGCCCTTGGCCTTCGACGGCTGGTACGTGTCGGTCAACCCGCCGACCTGTTGCGGCGCGCGGCCCTCCACCAGCTTGCCCACCGTGTGTCGCACGATGTAATCGACGATATAGGTCGGCGTGTAGTAGACCCCGCCGGCCTTGCGCACCTCGGGCTTTTCCTCGACTACCGCCCGATGGCCCGCCGTCAGGCGGATCACCTTGCCGAGAAACTGCTCGTACACCTGCCCGAGTATGTCCGCCGGCAACACGGAAAACTCGTAAGCGCTTTCCGGATAGTACAGCCGGGCGAGAATTTCCTTGAGCGGTTTGTCGTCAACGTTCAGGGCCGGGGTCAAATCGTCGGGGGCCTCGGTGCGGCCTTTCTCCCGATCAAAATGGAACAGACCGGAGTTGTACCGCTCGTCGGCCAGGCGGAACCGCTCGAACAACCGCGCATAAACCTGCTCGCCGTTGATCAACCCCTGCAACGTCCCGTACGGCTCGATGCCCCGGTCCTCGCAGATACGCAGAAAGACGATCCGGTCGATGGTCCGCTGGACGGCGAAGTTAAGATCGCGCTGGCTCAGCCCGGCATTGCGCAGAGCGAGGTTGCGGGCGAGCAAGTCGCGCCACTGTTCGATCTCGGTCAGGAAGGCCTCGTCAACCTCGGCCGTCCCCCGTTTGCGCCGGGTTGACTCGGCGTATTTGTCGAACGAGCCCTTGAGGATGGCCTCCCGCGAGAAGACCGAGGCCAGCTCGACCCAGCGCGTGGCGTATTCGTCGTAGCGAAGATAGAGCACGCGGGCGATCCCCGCCTTGTCCGAGCGCACCGGCTTGATCCGGCAATCGTAGACGGCCATTTCCTCGAAGTCGGTCAGGATGGACAGCGGCAGTTTGGCCGACCAGGCATACCGGCGCAGTTGGAACGCCGGCCCGGCGTCGGACTTGATGTCCACGCTCGGTTTTTTCGCCTCGACGAAAAACTTGCGCACGCCCCCGATGCGGAAACAGTAGTCCGGGGCCTTGGTCGCCCCGCCGATCTTGATCGCGTCCTCGTGGATAACATCCTTGTACGCCTCGGCGTAGCCCTTCGTGTTGTCCACGTCCCAGCCCAGGGCCTTGAAGAACGGGTCGATGAACTCGCGGCGGATCTGGGTCTCGTTGTAACGGCCGCTATGGTAGGCGTCGGCGTGTTCGGCGAAACGCTCGATCAATTCAATGACCACCGCGGGGGCGGTGTCCGGTTCGTTACCTCGGGAATTCCTTCCGTCGTTTTTGGTCATAACAAAAACCGTCCCCGGACCCCCGGTGTCTCTTGAGCGAATTCCGATAGAGCGGCCCGCCACCCCCCATCAGAACCCCAAGCGCGAGCGCGGGGCCGAAGGAGGATGATTGTTCGATGCTCGGTGCATCATACTACACCGGCCCGTCACTTCCGTTCTGATGGCGTGGTCGCTAAACATATACACCTTCAAAGAAGGCGGGCCACCCGGCACCCGGCTTTCTTGCCGCCCGGATGAATTGACGGGCGAGGGTTTACCGCTTCGTTATGGGCTATGGTTTTTGCCCGGGCGGCCGAACGATTCGTTGCGGCTCGCGCCGGGCGATGTCCTCCTGGAGCGTCTTGAGATGGGTGCCGAGCTTTTCGATATCGTGGTCGAAACGGGCGGACAACTGGTACTTGATGGCCCGGACCTCGTCAATAAGCGGATCGCCGGTAGGGGCAGGCGGGCCGGGCGGGAGGTCACGGGAATGGACGGGGTCGGATATCGGCATGTCTGATGCGGGTTTCATGATTCAACCTCCCAGAAAACATCCGGCGTAAGGATTTCGGGCGCGAGGTAGCCGCAGCGGGTACAGATTCGAGCCAGATGCTCTCGCTTGTTCACGTTCGCCAGATGCTTGACATTCCAACTCACCATGTATTGTACCCCATGCACGGCCGCGACGGCAACGTGGATTGGATCGCCGCTACCGGAGGGCATAACTTTCTCGTGAATCAGCACTCGAGCGAGCCCCAGCACATCGTCGTTGATTTCGAGCCAGGGGACGCCGTTGATCCAGGTTAACGCCTGATCCCTGCGTCGATAACTCTCGACCGACAATTCCGCGATAACTTCTGGAGAAACGTATAGATCGTGCAGATGGCGTTGCTGGTCCCACCACTCGTGACTGTGTTTGAGCCGATAGAGGCTATCGGTGTCGGTACGATCGGTAACACATGCACTGACGTAACTGGTTTCCAGGTAGACGCGGGACATGAACGCCTCCTTGCGCATGGCGTTGAGCTCTGTTACCGAGCTATCCCGGATTGTTCATCCGGTTTTACTCCGGAGACCCGTCTAGGCGAGGCTCCGTGGTGAATTATCCGGGTCAGTAATCCGTCCCTTGCTTGCCCGCCACGGCCCGCCCAGGCCCGGCTCTGCCAGGTCCGCTAAAGCCCGCCCAGGCGAGGCTCCGCTGCGGCGAGCGAGATTCCGCCTTGGCGAACGCCGCCGTGGCTAGCAAGGCGAGCGAGGTAAACTGCTCCGGGTTCTGATGGCGTGATCGCTAAACACATACCACATCGGCCCGTCGTCCGCCCAAGGCGGGCTCCGGGTTCTGATCGCTCATGCCCGTTGTTTTGTCCCAACGCCGTTCCGGGAAAGAAATTACTTTTTCGCGGCCGCCGCGCCCTTGGGGGCCATGGCGTAGACCTCGACCCGACGGTTGTGTTGGCGGCCTTTGGCGTCGGTGTTGTCGGCGACCGGGCGCTGCGTGCCCCAGCCGCAGGCGACCAGCTCCTGGTTCGCGCCCTGGCTCTGCAGGAAACGGATCACGGCCGCCGCCCGTTCGCAACTGAGTTGCAGATTATCCTTCCACTGGCTGTATTTGATGGGCTGGCTGTCGGTATGCCCGAACACCCAGATTTCGTAGCCGGCGTAGTTGCTCTTGATCGCCTGGGCCATCTGGTCGAGGGTCTGTTTCGCGGTGCTCTTGAGCACGGCCTTACCCGAATCGAACAGCACCGTGCCCTCAATGCTGATCATGGCCCCGCCGGGAATGGCGCTCCAGCCTTCGGCGGTGGCCCCGCGATCGGCCAACTGCTCGCGCAGCCGATTGTTCTCGGAGCGCAGCTTGACGGCCTCATCCTCGGCGGCATAGCGGGCCTGGTCGGCGTCGGCCAGTTGCCGCTCAAGCTCCGCGATCCGGTCGGCGGCCGTCCGATCCACGAGATCCACCGTACTCGGCTCCTTCTTCGGCTGCTGACAGCCGAGAGCCGAGACCAGCAAAATCGCGCCCAGAAGCCCCACGGAAAAACGCTTGCGAAGTAACATGGCCAATCCTCCTTATGGTTTCAGTGCCGCGGGCAAGGCTCGGCCGACGGAGCAGTCCGCCGGAGCCCAAACCCGCCGGTCAGGATTCCTCGGTGATCGAATTTCGAATCTTCTCGTCGATCCGCTTTTCCCGCTCGGCCAACTCCTGGCTTACCCGGCGTTGTTCCTGCATCCGTTGATCGAGCACCGCCGCCTGGCGCACTTCCCTCAACTCGCGTAACACCCGAAAAATCTTGCGGGCACCCCACCAGCAGATCACCGCGCTGACCGCCGTCATCAACATCAGCCAGAGAATGTTGACATCCTCATAGGTCGCGAAGAACCACACGTCGGCGGTATGGTTGCGGTTCTTGAACACCAGCAGCAGAACCACCACGCTGACCGCGATCATCACGCCCAGTTTAAGATAAACCTTGATTCGGCGAATCGCAAGAGCCATGTTGTTTCACCCGCATGTAAGAGACGAAATAAGCAGGCCGCGGCCCGTGCCCGCTCAACCGGTCCAAAGCCAACGGATTCCAAGATACACCAGAATACGATCGGCGAACACCGCCGCCAGTAAAAAACCCAGCCCCAGCCACGGCCCAAAAGGCAAGGTCCGGCTTTGACGGCGGAGGCAGATGACGAGCATAGCCAACAAACTCAACGGAGCCGCGAGAAAGAACCCCAGGAAACTCACCGGCCAGCCGGCCACCGCCCCGGCGGCGGCCAGGATATGCACGTCGCCCATCCCGAGAGCTTCCTTGCCGAACACCAGCGTAAACAGGATTCGCGTCGACCAGCCGATCACCCCACCGATCACCCAGCCGGCCAAGGCGGTGGACAGGCCCCACAGCGGTTGCCAATCCCGACCTTCCACCGGCCGCCAGTGCAAAAGGGCCTGAAACATTTGCTCCGCCGCGGTCGAGTAATGGATCAAAAACAGCCAAGCCACGCCCAGAAAAATGGCCGGCGTAAGTAACTTCAGCTCCCATAAGGCATTACGGCGAGAATCGGCCGCCCCTTTGGCGATTTCCTCGACGATATCGGCGTCGGCCCGCGGTCTTGGGTGGCTGGCTAATAACGCCAAGGCTATGAACAGGAAGGCCAGACCCACGATAAGCCGCACGTCGCCGGAAAACCCCCAATTCGTTGCCGGCTCGGCCGTCATGCCCATATCAAGCGGAGGCGGGTTATACGGGGTGCTGGTGGCCAAAGCCACGACATAGACGGCCACCATGCCGACGGCGATCAGCAAGCCCAGCCAGGCCAGCCGTCCCGACGACGGCGCGGTTTCCTCGTCCGGCAAGGTCGATTCATCCGCGAGCGTTCCTCGCAAAAAATACCAGGCCCCTACAAGCAGCCCTATGACGACAGCCACCGACCAGCCGGCCAGGGGCAGGCCGGGACGAAGCCACTCGGCCGAACCCGCCGGCGTCCAGAACAGGTGGGTTACGGCTCCGACGGCCGCAATCAGCCAGGTGACTCGGATCTCGACCATGTAGGCTTCCAGGTCCATCACCGCCAGGGCGATCAAACCGGCAAACAGGGTCCAATGGCCAACAAGCATCGGCCAATCGGACGCCCAATCGCCGATCCCCAGCCTTTGCCGGGCCACGAAGAACATGTCATAAACCAGCAGGAAAACGAAAGCGGTGGCCAGCTCGACCAGTGGATATTGGAGGGATATACGGGCTTGGCAATGCCGACAGCGCCCGCCGAGCAGGAAATAACTGAGTACCGGGATGTTATCGTACCAGGCGATGGCGTGCCGACAGGCGGGACAGAAGGAACGGCTCGGCCGGCGGATGGACAAGTCGCGCGGCCAGCGATAGATGACCACGTTTAGAAAACTGCCGATGCAGGCGCCCAGGAGCAGGCTGACGATGGACCAGTAGAGAACCGTTGATGATGGAGAGACGGAGGGATGTAGAGACAGAGGGACGGATTGAACACACCAAGCCGCACTGAGACAGTGATTCGCAACGAAGGCCCACATTTCTTTCTCTCTGTCTCTCTTGCTCTCCGTCATTTTGCATTCCGGAGGGATGACCTATCCGGACGGTTAATCGTATTTCAGAATACTGTGCACCTCCCAACGGGGCAGGCGGGAGCGGCCGTTCAGCCCCGTCAGCTCGATCAGGAACGCGACGGCGATGATCTTGCCGCCGAGTTGCTCGACCAGCTCACAGCAGGCCTGCATGGTGCCGCCGGTGGCCAACAGATCGTCGACCATCAGCACGCGCTGGCCCGGCCGAATCGCGTCGGCATGAATTTCAAGGGTGTCGGTGCCGTACTCCAAGTCGTAGGTCACGGAGCGCTTGGCGGCGGGCAGCTTGCCGGGCTTGCGTACCGGGACAAAGCCGGCGGACAGATTGCGGGCGACGGCCGTGCCGAAAATAAAGCCGCGAGACTCGGCTCCGACGACCACGTCGATATGTTTATCCCGAAAAGGCTGGGTCAGAAACTCGACCGCCAGGGACAGCCCGGCCGGGTCTTGGAGCAGCGGGGTTATATCCCGAAAAAGGATACCCGGTTTCGGAAAATCCGGGATGGCGCGGATCAAACGATCCAATGCCGCGGCCCCGGGAATGTCGCTTTGTGCGCCCATGCCGATCTCCTTGCACATCAGCCGAAAATGGCGATGTGATCTTAGGCGATGAACTTGACCCCCGCAACCGGCCTGGAGGACGGTGGCTTTTATACGGTTTTTGTTTAAGATGCTGGGTCGAGGATTGGCAGATCGGCCGTGGTTTATGACTCCATGCCTTGGAGCGTATCCTGGGATTCCCGCGGTATCGGCTTCGCGTCGATTTCGTCTCGCCATGAGAGGGAATGCGGGGTCTCGGATTCCGCTCTCGGACATTTATCTATCATGATGGCAAGTGTCGGGCTGAGGAGGCCGGACTTATGCTGGGACAACTGGTCGGACCGGACATCGTGGAAATGATCGAGAGCCGCCAGTTCGCCCATTTGCGGCGCGCGCTGCGGGCGTTAGCCCCGCAGGTTGTCGCCGAGATTTTCACGGATATGGCCCCGGAGGACGTGGCCATCGTCTTTCGCGTGCTGCCCCGGGATTTCGCCGCCGACGTCTTCGAGTACATGCCCTTCGAGGCCCAGGAGCCGGTGCTGCACAATCTGGGGCAGGAGCACGTGGCCGCCGTGCTCAACGAGATGGACCCGGACGACCGTACCGAGCTGCTCGAGGAGTTGCCCGGCAAGGTTACCCAGCGGCTCATCAGTCTGCTGTCGCCGGAAGAGCGACGGATCGCCACCAAGCTGTTGGGCTACCCGGAGGATTCGGTCGGCCGTCTCATGACGCCCGACTACGTAGCCGTCCAGGCGGACTGGACGGTCGGGCAGGTGCTGGAACACATTCGCAAGGTCGGGCACGACAAGGAGACGTTGAACGTCATTTACGTGGTGGACGAGCGCGGCCGTTTGGTCAAGGATGTGCGCCTGCGGCAACTGGTGATTTCGGACCCGGCCACCCCCCTGACCAACATCGAGGATCGCCCGATCTTCGCCCTGCAAGCCGGGCAGGATCAGGAAGAGGCGATCAAGGTATTCCGGGACACCGACCGCATCGCCCTGCCGGTGGTGGATTCCAGCGGCCAATTGGTCGGTATCGTGACCGTGGACGACATGATCGACGTGGTTGACGAGGAGGTTACCGAGGACATCCAGAAGATGGCCGCCGTCACCGCCCTGGATGCGCCCTACCTGAAGGTCAACCTTCTGGAGATGATTCGCAAGCGAGCCACCTGGCTTTCCGCCCTGTTCATCGGCAGCATGTTCACGATCTCGGCCATCGCCTATTACGAAGGGCAGCTTCAAAAGGCCCTGGTCCTGGGATTTTTTATCCCGCTGATTATCAGCAGCGGCGGCAATAGCGGCTCGCAGGCGGCCTCGCTGGTCACGCGGGCATTGGCCATCGGCGACGTACATTTACGGGATTGGTGGCGGGTGCTCGTGCGGGAATTAAGTTCGGGGCTGGCCTTGGGCGCCATTTTGGCGGTGCTGGTTTTGATCCGGGTCTTTTTCTGGCCACCCGAAGTGGGCGGAGAAAAGCCCCCGCATTGGGAATTGGTCGCGCTCACCCTGGCGATCACCCTGGTCGGCGTGGTCACCTGGGGCACGATCGTCGGCTCGTTGTTACCGATCCTGTTGAAACGTGTCGGTCTCGATCCCGCGGTGTCGTCCACGCCCTTCGTGGCCACCCTGGTGGACGTGACCGGCATCGTTATTTACTTCAGCGTGGCCTCGGTGGTGATGGCCGAGGTACTGAACTAAATCATGTTAAACATACGACCGGCTCCTGTCAGAACACCGCGACGCAGCCAATGGACCTGGGCGACCTCGGCTTTGGCGGCGGCCGTCGCACTGGTCATGGACTACGGATTTACCGCGCCGATTCGAGGCGCGACCCTCGTTCGTCCCTTGCTCGTCATTGCTCTCGTGCTTTTTGTTCTGTCACGTATCCTGTTGCTTCTCCCCCCCGCCGGCGTGGGGCCGCAACTACGGCGGCGCTGGCCGGATTATCTGCTGCTGCTTTTAGGCTTTTTCTGGTGGCAAATAGAGCCTGAACGCGGGGCGTCTTTATTGCGCCTGGCGGCCGTCTATGGCCTGCTGACCGCTTTTCTGGGTGTCGGCCGGGTGGGCTTCGAGGCCATGATCGACGGTCTGGCAAAATGCTCAGTTGCCGGTGCCGTCCGGCGATTCATCCTGGCCGCCGCCGCTCTCGTTGTGCTTGGCGGGGCCGTGTTGACCTTGCCCACCTGCTGGCAAGGCCCTTATCCGGTGGAATCGGGGCACCCGCTGGCCCGCTACCATCTGGCGATGCACGCCCTCGACGCATTGTTCACCGCGACGGCCGCTCTTACCGGCACGGGCCTTTCGGTGCTCGATATCGGCGGCCAGTTCAGCCGGGCCGGGCAACTGGCGGTCCTCATCCTCATGCAGATCGGCGGACTCGGCGTACTCATCATGGCCGGGGCCCTGGGCTGGCGTTTCCGGCGGATGATCGGTTGGGGGTCGCAGGTCGCTGATACCCCCCGCGGCCTGCGCCGAATGGTCATCTTCATCTGTCTAGTGATGATCCTTGTTGAGGCGGCGGTCGCGGCGGGTCTGTACCATCAATGGGATCCGCTGATCGATCCGAATTTCGCGCGAGCCCTCGAACGTCCTGCGCTGTTTGGCGGGTTATTTCAAGATGAGGCTCGGCTGTTCGCCTCGGTGTTTCACGCGGTCAGCGCGTTCTGCAACGTCGGGCTGGTTTTGCCGCGCGACGGCTTGATGATGTATCGCCAGACCCCGGCCGTCTACGGCTGTATTCTGCCGGCCATGATTCTCGGCAGCCTGGGCGGGCCGGTGCTCTACGATCTGGCCTCTCGATTATTCCGACGCCGACGCATGGGTCGCGACAGCATGTTGACTATTATCGCAACCGCTCTCGTGCTGGTGATCGGCACGGGCGTGTTGTGCGTCGTGGAAAGCACGCCGGCCGCGCAGCTTCGCTATCCGCGAGCCGAGACCCCCGGCCGCATCATGACCCCGACCACCCAGCCAGTCGCGGAGCCGATCATTTTTTCGGGAGCCGATTCCACCCTTGCCGGCCGGCAGCGGATCCGCTCGCTTCCCGCGGCCGAACGCTGGGAGGCATGCTTGTTTCAGGCGGCTGCGGCACGTGGAGGAGGGATGAACGCGGTACGGCTGGACGAGGCCTCGCTGTCACCGGCAAGTCGCTGGCTGATGAGCGGATGGATGCTCATCGGCGGCGGGATTGGCGGGACCGGCGGCGGGCTGCGGATCACTCTCGTGTTCCTGTTGCTGACAAGCTGGCTGCGACCACGGAAAGAAAACGGCTCGCCTGACCGTGCGGCCGCTTTATCCATGGCGGTCGCCGTCGTGGTGATTCTCATCGTTCTGATTTTCCTGACGGCTTTCGGCCTGCTCTATCGTGAAGCGGGGTCGTTCGAGGCGTGCCTGTTCGAGGCGGTCAGCGCCTGCTGCAATGTCGGCTTATCCACCGGCCTGACCGCTCAACTGTCCGTGCAAGGCCGAATGATTGTCATTCTAGCCATGTTCCTCGGCCGCGTGCTTCCTCTGTGCGTGCTGCTGCGGACCTTTCATGTCGAACCCAACGCCATCCTGATGCGCGTCGATTCCTTCGGCACCCTGCGGACCAAAACATAAATGGATACATACCTGTCACTCGGAATGGATCACTCCTTGCGTTCGTGAATAAAAACCGGCTCGCTCTGGGCCGATCCGCTGAGCAGATGGGTGGGTAATTCCACCTTTTGACCGCTTTCGCTGAGCATTTCACCGGTTTTCGCGCCGCCGGCCGGGTTTATATAACGCACGGTCAGTTGTCCCGACAAGGCCGGTTGTTGCCCGATCTTTTCGCGCAGTTGATCCAGTCTGAGCCGCGAAAGGACCATGCTTTGCCCCGATTCCAGCGGGCGAACGCGGGCCACGGCAAACTCCGCGCCGGTTTCGTCGAGATTGAGTCGCACCATCTGCTCGGCGTCGCCGCCGACCGGTTGCCATAGCCATTGCAGCTTGGCATGGGTCGGCCATTCCTCGCCGATGTTCAGATTGATCCATAACAGCCGGTCCCACGTATTGGTCAAGACCGCTTCAAAAATCTCCTGCCTTAGGTTGATGGTCATGGAAAGTTCGATGGATGAGCAACGAACGCTTTCCGGGGCCGATTCGGTAATCTCGACGGCCAGCGGCGGGCTTTGCACGAGACCCAGACCTTGCCGCTCCCACTCTTTTTCCCTCCATGACGGCTGATATTTAAGCTGAATCGTGTAGCGGCCGGCGGCCAGCAGCGGGTAACGCATCCATCCGCGATTAAACGCGGGGATCGTCAGCACGACCGTGCCGCCGGGCGCCAGCTTATGCCCCGTTATGGCGCCGGCCGCCCGCGCATGCACGGCTCGGCTTACCTCGGGATCGCGATCAATCAGCTCGCATCGGGAGGATACTTCCTGCCCGTCCGGACCAAGCACGCCGAGATAATCGGCGATATCCAACATCGCCCCCACCTGCTCGGCGTCGCCGACGGTCGGCCTAGTGGCGGCGGCCGGCGATACTGCGGGCCAGGGGACGCGGATGGGAGCCGCCGACGGATTATGCACCTCCACCACGAGGCGAACGGCCTCGTTCCAGCGGGCCTTCGACGGTTCGGCACGGAGGCGGATTTGCGCTCCGGAAAAAAGGGCTTGCTCCAGATCGCTCAACAAGGCCCGGGCCAGCAAGGCGGTTTCCAGATCAGCTTCCGCGGCCACCCGGCGCAGGTCTGGTATGACCGCCGGTCCCCAGCTTGCCAGTTGTCGAGCGGCGGCCCGGCGTCGCGCCGGGCGAGGGTTGCTCAAATCCGCTATCGCTTCGCGGACCTCGCTCGCCGAGGGGCCGGCCGGCTGGCTTGTGGCCGGTCGCGAATCCGCTGCGCCAACCAGCCATGAGGAAAAGCCCATCACCCAGCCAAACGACACCACCAGCAGGATGGTTTGCACACCGCGAAATCGTATCTGTATCGACATCGGCACAACCCTCGTCAGCATGTATCCATACTCTACCATACCATGGGCCGCCCGGCGCGGCCGGGCGACAGGGTTCACCCCTCTCTCCAGGGCGTATTTCCCTCATTGAATTCCGTGACCAACTCCGGCTATGCTGACACGGACCCCTCGCCAGGGATGAGATGGACCAAGTTGCGGGCCCCTCGAAAAACGCTGTACAATATGCGTCGTTCATGAAGTCGAGACTCGTGCCAATTGGGAGGCACGTCCGCTCGATGAGCAAATTCGCGACGGCCTGCTTTTCGAAAGGAAATAGTGATGCTCAGTAAATGGATTCTTCTGGTTTTAACAGTCTGTGGCTTAACCTGTCTGACCGGGGTTAATTGCCCGCCGATTATTCCTGATAACGGCGATACATTACCGGACGACGATAATAACTTGTCCGATGACGGCGACAGCACTCCATCCAAACCTATCGTGGTCAACCTGCAAATCGACGCCGAGCTTGAAGATACCACCGGATTGATTCGGATGACCAATGAACTGCTCACCCGTAACATCACCGCGACCATTTACGTTACCGCCGATTACGCCAACAATAACGCCCCCAGGATTCGCGAACTCTACCAATCCGGTTTTGAGATCGCCTTGCATGGCAAATCCTCCGGCGAGCAATTGGCCACCATGACCTACGAGGAACAACTCACCTTGTTGACCAATGCCAAGAAGGCCGTCGAAGGTTGCCAGCCTTGCGGAACCTATGTGCCGATTACCGGCTTTCGGCCGCAGTATTTCAGCCAAAACGAGGATACCTTCACGATCCTGGACGAACTGGGTTTCACCTATAACAGCGGGTTCAAGGCGGGGATGATCCCCATCGAGGGTTACGAGGACATCACCATTCCCTTTGCCATCGGAGGCCACCAATTTTACGGCGTGCCGATCAGCGTGGTCGATGGGATTTATATATGCGACATGGCCTGCCTGATGGCCGAGGAAATGACCGGCGCGCAGTTCGGCGACCTCCTCCAGCAGGGCATCGATCAGGCCGCCGAGCGGGACGAGCCGTTGGTTGTCCTTCTGCACGGCTGGCTGACCGGCGACGAGGAGAAATACGATTACTGGCAACCCTTTGTCGATATGCTCGATACCTTGACCGAAAGCGAGTCCACTTTCGTCACCACACAGGCGTTGGTGGAGTCGTACCAGGGTGGAACCCCGGATGAAGAACCGTAATACTCCAAATGGTGCGGAACGTTTGGCGCACCAGGTTTGGGAATTCTGATATGATTATTCTCCGTGGCTCCGTGCCTCCGTGGTAAACCCACGTTACACGGGAGGATTCGCGATGGCCGATCGAAAGACGTTGCTTCCAGCGGTTCGGGAATTTCTCGATCAGCGGCCGGTGCGGATGTTCATCGGCGGCCGCTGGGCCGAAGCCCAGGCCAAGGGTACGTTTCAGAGCCTCGACCCCGGCGACGGAGAAGTGCTGGCCACCGTGACCGAGGGGCACGCCGCCGACATCGACCGGGCGGTGACCGCCGCCCGCGAGGCTTTCCGCAAAGGCGGCTGGTCCGATCTGTCGGTCAAGGAGCGGGCGGTGTTCCTGCACCGCCTGGCCGATCTGGTGGACAAGCATCGGGCGGAACTGGCCCAACTGGAATCGCTGGACGTGGGCAAACCGCTGGCCCAGGCCGAGGGCGGCGACGTACCTGACTTGGCCCAATCCTTGCGCTGGTATGCCGACTTCGCCGTGCATACCCGGCTGCGCGAACCGATCCCGGTTTCGGGGTTCGAGGCCTGGCAGGTGCGTTCTCCTTACGGAGTGGCCGCGTTCATCCTGCCCTGGAATTTCCCGTTACTGTTGGTGGGCTGGAACATCTCACCCGCCCTGGCCGCCGGCAATACCGTAATCATCAAGCCGGCCGAGGATACGCCCCTTAGTACTTTATACTTCTGCAAGTTGGTTCAGGAGGCCGGCTTCCCGCCCGGCGTGGTCAACGTGGTCTGCGGTTACGGCGAGACCGCCGGGGCCGCCCTGTCCGCTCATCCGGGGATCAACCGCATGGGCTTCACCGGCTCGCCCGAGGTCGGCCGTCTGGTCGCGGCGGCCTGCGGCAAGAATCTGGTGCCGGTCAAGCTCGAACTCGGCGGCAAGGGCGCGGCGGTGGTCTTCGACGACGTCGATCCCACCCAGGTGGCCGAGCAGCTTGTGGCCGCGGTGACTTTGAACACCGGGCAGGTCTGCTGCACCGCGACCCGCTGGCTGGTCCAAGAAAAAATATGGGAACCGTTCGTCGCCGCCGCTGCCGAAAAGATGCAGGCGATACGCATCGGCCACGGTCTCGATCCGGGGACCATGATGGGTCCGGCGGTCAGCGAGAAACAGCGGCAACGTATCCTCGGTTATCTCCAGCAGGGACAGGCCGAGGGCGCTCAGGCCCTGCTGCCCGGCGGCGAGGCCAAGGTCAGCGCCCATCCCAAAGGCTTCTACGTCAAGCCGGCCATGCTCACCGGCAAACCGGACAATATCTGCGCTCGTGACGAAATCTTTGGACCGGTGGCTTTCCTCATGCGCTTCAAGGCCGAGGACGAGGCCGTCGAACTGGTCAACCGCTCGAATTACGGCCTGGCCAACAGCGTGTGGTCCGCCAACCTGCCTCGGGCCAACCGGATCGCCGAACGGCTCGTTGCCGGCAACA
>CAZXSA010000054.1:0-22543 GCA_964642815.1 uncultured Planctomycetales bacterium
GCAACTGGCCGGCGAAACGTCAACCTTCGCCGCCGCGGTGGCCGGGGCCAACCAGGAATCGGTCCTCGCCGGGCGGGGCAGTGGGGCGGCCGAATGGTCGCGCCGCCATCATTGCCGTGCGCTCAACGTCGATATCGGCGGGGGCACGACAAATCTTGCCTGGTTCGAGAACGGCCAACTGCTCGAGGCGGCCGCCATTCGCGTCGGCGGCCGGCACCTGGAAAAAATGGATGCGAACCTATCGACCCACCCGCACGGGCAAACGCCGTCCGCGAATCACGACTCCTATCATGTTCTGACCACGACGGCGCGGTGGTTCCTCTCAAAATCGTGCGTCACCTTGGAGGAAACCCGGCGCTGGATCGCCGAATGCACAACCTGCTGCCGGCACGCGCTGGAAGGCCGATTCGATTTGATCGCCGAACCGTTTGTCATCACCCGCCCACACGCGGCACCGCCACAACCGAGCGCGGTCTTTTTTTCCGGCGGCGTGGGCGAGCTGATGGCCCGGCGCGAGCGCGGACGGCCGATCGAGGATGTCTTCGCGGATACCGGGCTGATGCTGGCCGACGCTTTATTGGCCGATCCACATGTGGCCGCGCAACCCCGTCAATACCCCGCCGAGCCGATCCGGGCCACGGTCATCGGGGCCGGCCAGTTCGCCATGCGCTTGAGCGGCGAAACCGTATGGGTCGATTACCGCCGGTTGCCGCTGCCTAACCTGCCCGTACTTCGACCTTTCGCCGCCGCCGCCGAGCTGGAACATCCGGCGTTGATGGCGGCCGCTATCAGAAAACATTGGCAACTACATGATCTTGACGACGAACAGATTGTGGCCATCGCCCTGCCCAGTCTTCGGCAGGCGCTCTATGATGATGTGGTTCGCTTCGGCGCCGCTCTGGCCGAGGCCGCCCGGGGCGCAAACCTGCCCGAGCCCTGGGTGTTCGTCTTATCCGACAATTACGGCCGTCTGCTTGGAGAAAGCATTCACCACAACGGCGGCGCTTCCATCATCGTCGTTGATGAGCTCGACGTGCCCGATGCGGATTACCTCGATATCGGCCGCCCCTTCCAGCCCGATCACCCCGTGATCCCCGTCATCGCCAAAACGCTGATCTTTGAATAAGAGTGCGTACTAAAACCCCATAGCGTCGGCCCTTCCGGGCTGAAGAGCACCGGCGAGACGCCGGTGCCACACCGATTTTAGGATGCATTCTAAATACGCTATTACCGGGCGAACTCGACCGCCCGCACCTCACGGATCAGGGTCACTTTCACCTCGCCCGGGTAGGTCATTTCCTGCTCGATCTTCTTGGCCACTTCGTAAGCAATTTTGCTGGCCATCTTGTCGTCGATGCGGTCGGCATCGACGATCACGCGAATCTCGCGACCGGCCTGTACGGCATACGCCTGCTTGACCCCGTCGAAACCGGTGGCGATACCCTCGAGTTGTTCGAGACGTTTGATATAGCGTTCAAGCGACTCGCGGCGACTTCCCGGCCGGGCGGCGCTGATCGCGTCGGCGGCGGCCACCAGAGGCGTGTAAATACTCGTGGCCACCACGTCGTTGTGATGGCCGGCCACCGCGTTGACTACCTCCGGACGCTCGTTGAAGCGCTTGCAGATGTCTGCCCCGATCTGCGGGTGCCCGCCCTCGACCTCGTGGTCCACCGCCTTGCCCAGATCGTGGAGCAGGCCGCACCGCCGGGCCAACGCGCCATTGAGGCCCAGCTCGTCGGCCATCACCTGACACAGAAAAGCCACTTCGATGCTGTGCTGCAATACGTTCTGACCGTAGCTGGTCCGGTAGCTCAATCGACCCAGCAAGTCAATCAGTTTGCGATTCAACCCGCCGACGTTGGCCTCCACCGCCGCTTTCTTGCCCCGCTCGACGATCTGGCGGGCGACATCAGCGGCCGTCTCCTCGACCACCTCCTCGATGCGCGTCGGGTGAATACGACCGTCCTGGATCAACTTCTCCAGCGACAACCGGGCAATCTCCCGCCGCACCGGGTCAAACGCGCTGACCACCACCACGCCGGGCGTGTCGTCCACGATCACGTCCACCCCGGCCGCCTTCTCGAAGGCGCGGATGTTGCGGCCCTCGCGGCCGATGACCCGGCCTTTCATGTCGTCCGAGGGGATGTCCACCGTGCTGACCGTACTGGCGCTGGTATGCTCGGTTGCATAGCGCTGAATGGCGGTCACCACGATTTCCCGCGATTTTTCCTCCGCGGTTTCCCGAGCCTCGGTCAGCACCTTATCGACGATACCGGCCGCGTCGTGCTCGACTTCATGACGAATGCGGGTCAACAACACGTTCCGGGCCTCGTCCGCGCTCATGCCGCTGATCCGCAGAAGCTGATCGCGCTGGCGGCCCAGCACCTCCTCAAGCTCCTGCTCCTTGCCCGTTAAGGCCGCCTCGCGAGCTTGAAGCCGCTGCTCGCCCTGCTCCAGCACGCGCTCCTTGGTGGACAACGTGTCCAGCTTCTTGTCCAGATTGTCCGCCCGTTTCTCCAGCCGCCGCTCGGATTCCTTGAGCTCGTCCCGGACCTTCGCGCTTTGTTTCTCGAACTCCTCGAGCTTCTGAATAAACTCCGCCTTGGCGTCCACCTGGGCCGTCTTGACGATTACTTCCGCTTTTTGCTGAGCCTCTTCGACGATTTCCTCGGCTCGGCGATGGGCCGAGGCCGCTCGTTTCTTGTTGAAAATCTGGAGGAGGAAATAGCAACTGGCCGCCCCCAGAATCAAACCCATCACGAGGTACAACAGGTCAAGCGTCGAAGGAGAATCTGCCAAAATTGCAGTCATTTCCATGATTCACCTTCCCGACAAATGTTTCAGCGGACCAGGGTCTTTCTCGCGCGGTATCGACCGACCGCACGGCCCGGGCCGCGGTTCCTTAAGTTACCAGCGCTCGTTATCGGGATGGGGGGTTTCGGGTACGGCGAGCAGCGCAGGCTACCGCCACGTCTCATCGCGGTGACAAGCCGTCGGCCGGCCATGCCGCTGCATCACAAGGAGGGAATGCGTTCTTTCAGGGTAAAATCAGCAATCGCTATGCCCGCGGACTCATCGGCGGACCATCATGCCCGTTTTCCATTGGAAAATGGCCTCTGGTTTCCTGTTTCTCACTTTGCCGGTCCACCGTCGTCCTCATTTGCCTTATCAAGCTCCCTGTTTCCATCTTTCATCCTCGCCGAACTTATCAATTTTGTTCGGCCAAGGATGAACGCGACTTGGGCATATCTGCCCGCATAAAACGAACGTTCGATTCGGGGTCGCTCCGCCGGCTGTCGAGTAGACCCACCGGTTTCGCAACCCATTAGCCTGATCGATTAGGAATACTGATTTCCTGAAAACCCGACGCCTGCCTTATTCGCACACGGCGTCCTTCGCGGATACATTCTCCTTCGGCCGCGGACAGATCACGCCCACGACCCAAAACCCTTTCTGGTTGCCGATTGATCAAGGTCTCCCGTTTCGACGGGCCAACCGAGGATCATCGCAACTCCCCGATAAAATTAAACTTGCGCACAAAAACGAGCGCATCTTGACGCCTCATATTATAAATTAAATCGCCAGTAGGTCAAGACCCCACCCTGGGAAACGATTCTTATAACATTTTGTCAGATAAATACTTATGACGCGGTCGTCTTCCTGGAGACATTTTCTTAACATTTTCCCGCGATCCTGGCCCTTGTTTTGCATACGAATTGAGCTTTGCGGCAGGGTATCCCCGGCGCGTAATGATTCCGCGAAAGCAATGTTGATGAGGCCACCCCGCGCGCGGGTGAGATTTAAACGTCGAGATTTTTTACATTGGTGGCGTTGGCCTCGATGAACTGGCGTCGCGCCTCAACGTTGTCACCCATTAAAATGGAGAAAATTCGGTCGGCCTCGCGAGCATCGACTTCAAGCTGCTCGATATCGTCGGCCTCGTCGGATATAACGACCTTGACCAGGCTGCGTTGCTCGGGATCCATGGTGGTCTGCCAAAGCTGATCGCCGTTCATCTCGCCCAAGCCCTTGAAACGGCGTAACTCCATTCCCGCGCTACCCAGGGCCCGGACCTTATCCACCAGATCGCGCAGATTATCCAACTCGATATCCGCCTCGTCGACCCGCCGTAACAGATATCGGGCCGGCGGCAGGGTTCCGTCGACATTCTCGATCCGCTCGGCGTAATAGTCGTCCATGCTCAGGCCCATGCTCTTCAATTCGGCGATGACCTCTTCAAGCACGCGGCACTCGGTCAGGTCGGCGCGAATGATGCGATGCTTGGTCGAGGTCTCGCGTCCCGTGGTCAAGCCGGTCGACCCGACCTCGATCACCTCCACCTCGCCGAAGCGGGCCTCCTCTTCGTCGCAGAAGCGCTCGAACTCCTCGTCGCTGTAACCGAAATATTCGAACGACTCGGTTTCGTTCGCGCGGTAAACCACGGCGCGATAGGCCGGAAGCCGGCCTTGCTCGTCCAGATGACGCATGATCAGATCGCGTTTGATGATACCGCGCCGGCTGAGGATCTTGCCCTGTTGAGCGATGCGATCGATGAGTTGATGGAGCCGGGCCAAGTCGCCGCCGCCGAAGACCTTGTCCTGTCCGTGATCGTCGCGGATCAGTAACGTCGTTCCCTCCAGACCCAGTTCGGTCAACTTCCGATTGAGGACGGCATCGTTCAACACGTATTCACTCTTCTTGCCCTTTTTCACGAGGTAGAGGGGGGGCTGGGCGATATAAACGTGGCCGCCCTCGACCAGAGGACGCATGTGCCGGAACAAAAAGGTCAAGAGCAGCGTGCGGATGTGGCTGCCGTCAACATCCGCGTCGCACATCAGCACGACTTTTCCGTAACGCCGCTTATTCAGATCGAACTCGTCGTCGCCGATGCCGCAGCCAATCGCCACGATAAGGGTCTTGATCTCCTCATGGCTGAGCATCTTGTCAATGCGGGCCTTCTCGACGTTGAGAATTTTCCCTTTCAAGGGCAGGATCGCCTGGAAAGCGCTGTCCCGCCCGGTCTTGGCGCTGCCTCCGGCGCTTTGCCCCTCGACGATGAACAGCTCGGTGGTTTCGGCGTCCTTGTTGCGGCAGTCCCACAATTTGGAGGGCATGCCTCCGGAGCTGAGCGCGCTTTTGCGGGTCAAGTCACGCGCCTTGCGGGCAGCCTCCCGGGCCTGGGCGGCTTGGATGCCCTTTAGAACGATACGTTTGGCCTCGCCGGGGTTTTCCTCCAGGAAGTTGGTAAACTTCTCGTAAACGTGCTGTTCGACAAAACTCTGGACCTCCGGGTTCATCAAGCGGACCTTGGTCTGGGCCTCGAACTGCGGCTCGGGGACCTTGACCGAGATGACCGCGGTGAGGCCCTCGCGAAAGTCCTCGCCCGTCGTGACCAAATCGCCCTTGATCAGGTTCTCGCGGCGGGCATAGTTGTTCATTGCCCGGGTCAAGGCCGAGCGAAAACCGGAGAGATGCGTGCCCCCGTCGATGTTGCGGATATTGTTGGCGAAGCAGGAGACGTTCTCGTTATAGCCGTCGTTCCACTGCATGGCGATGTCGGCCACCAAGCGCTGTGCGTCATCCTCGGCGTGGATCGTCACCGCCTTGTGGAGAGCGGCCTTGCCCTCGTTGATATGCTCCACGAACGCCCGCAGACCGTCCGTGTAGATGAACTCTTCCTCTTGCCCGCTACGTTCGTCGGCCAGCTTAATCCGCACGTTGTCATTGAGATAGGCCAGCTCGCGCAGGCGGTTGCGCAGGGTCTCGTAACGAAAGTTACAATCGGGGAAGATTTCCGGGTCCGGCTTAAAACGGACGCGGGTTCCGGTGCTCTTTGCCTCGCCGATCGCCTTAAGCGGTGAAACCGTATGCCCTCGGGAAAACTGGATTTCGTGGACCTTGCCGTTTTGCCGAACCTGGGCATACAACCACTCGGAAAGGGCGTTGACCACGCTGACGCCCACGCCATGCAGTCCGCCAGAGACCTTGTAGCTATGTCGGTCGAACTTGCCCCCGGCGTGAAGGACAGTCATGCAGATTTCCACGGCCGACTTGCCATCGATTTTCGGATCGGGGTGGTGCATTGGCCCGATGGGGATCCCGCGACCATTATCGCGGACCGTACAGCTTCCATCGGCTCCCAAGGTGACGGCTACCTCGTCGCAATGACCGGCCATCGCCTCATCAATAGCATTGTCCACCACCTCATAGATCAAATGGTGCAGACCGGCCAGCCCCGTATCGCCAATATACATGGCCGGACGCTTACGTACGGCATCAATGCCCTCCAGGACACGGATGGAACTTTCGTCGTATCGATCTTCCTCGACAACGGTTGGGTTCGACTCTACCGGTTCCGGGAGTTCTATATTCTCGTTTTCGTTGACGTCACTCATTGCCTGAATCTATTCCCTTCTATCGCCGTTCGTCTCCGCGGGCAGAAATTGAATCTCCCTGATTCCGCTGCTCGGAGCCTGCGCCTGAAGTATACGCAGCAGTGTCTGTCGCCAGCGGGTGCTCAAAGCATAACACTCCGTCGCGCTCCTAACCCGAAAAACCAGGGTTGCGCCGCGTTGCTCCATCCGCGCCACCCTGCTCGTAAGCTCCGGCCCGGCGTGTCGCTCCACGATATCCACGATAAGACGCTGCCGGGACAAACGGGCCATACGCGGTGAACGTTGAAATCCTTTGATGAGACCCGACAGTTCCTTGATATTGGGTCGGCGACAATGATTCTTCTGTACCCAAGATAACTGTTGTTCCCGCATCGGCGGTCATCCTTGACGCATGCGTACCTAGGCCAGACTTACCGGCATAACCACGTACATGAACTCCGCCCCGGCTTTTAAGACTCCCGGCCGGTTGGTTTCCTTTAATTCCAGGTTCACCGTGGGCACCCCGACCACGCGCAAGGCATCCAAGAGAAAGTTCGGGTTGAACCCCATATCAATTTTTTCCCCGTCGTACCCCGCGCGCATGGAAATGGTAGCCTCACCCTGTTCGGGAGCTCGGCTGGACAGGACTAACTTGCCGCTCTCAAAAGCTAGGCGAACACCCTTGGATTGCTCGTTGGTCAGCAGGGCTGCCCGTCGTACCGCGCTGATAAGCTCATCCGTTTCCAGCTCGATGACTTTATCGTTGTCCTTAGGGATAACCTCCTCATAATTAGGAAACTGCCCCTCGACGAGCGCCGAACTAACCACGTAACCATCGCTCTTCACGATAATTTGATTATCGGAGAAGCGAATGGCCGCCTGACCCTGCCCGTTAGCCAATACTCGCTGAAGGACGTGAATCGTCTTGGCCGGTACGATCATGGAGCTATCGCCGCTCTTGGCCTGCGTGGCCGTGCCCACCGCTCGGGCTAACCTACGACCATCCGTTGCGACAAAGCACAGTTTCTTGCCCTTCTTCTCCCATAGGACACCGTTAATCGCATAGCGCGTATTTTCCTTGGCCACCGAGAAGGATGTTTGATCGATTAACCGACAAAGAAGCTCGATGCTCAGCTCGACATCCGGCTCTCCCTCCAGGTCGGTAACGGGAGGAAACTCATGTGGATCCTGACCATAAACCTCGAAATGGCTGTCCTGACCGCGCACATGGCAGACTTGATCTTCCACGCCGATGGTCAGCGTTTCATCCATGCTCTCGCGGGCGATCTGCGTAATCTTATCCGCCGGCACCAGAATATCACCCTTGCGCTGAACCTCCACTTGCCGTACACCCACGCGCAGAGCTACCTCCAGGTCCGTCGCGCTGACCAGCAGCTCGTCGTTTACCGCGGTGAGACGAACACACTTCAACACGTCCTTGGTGGTTCGCGCAGAGGCGATACCGGAGGCAACCACTAAAACATCCGCCAGAGCATTACGATTGACTATTACCTGCATGGCCGTTCTACTCCTCGATCAGTTTGTGATAGAAACAGTGCCGCTATGATACTCTATTTTTCAAGAAATAACCCGTAGTATTAATAGGCAATGTGACTTGTGCGCACATCTCGTGTCGTATGAGCATAAGTTATTATAACATAAATAGTTACCTATTCATATGGGTTAGTCGCGGCTGGGGAAAACCTGTCAGTAAACTCTACATTGCCTTACAGTAGAAAATACCAATGGGTTTACCCAGAAAAATAACCACTTTTCCTATCGGGTAGGATAACCCAATACGCACAGCTTATCCACCGTCGAACCGTGCAAATCCAACAGAGCCGACCGGGGCTAGGCGATGACCTTCTTCTTCAGCGAATCCATCATTCGGCTCAGGTTTTGATCCAGCTCATCGTCCTGTTGACGCTGATCGATAATTGTACGAATGGCATGAAGAACGGTCGTATGATCGCGCCCCCCAAAATAACCGCCGATTTCCTCGAGGCTCAGGCGAGTAAGCTCGCGGGCGAGGTACATGCAGACCTGGCGAGGAAACGCGATCGAGCGGTTACGCCGTTTACTCTGAAGGTCTGTTGGCCGAACGCCGTAGTGCTCCGTCGCGGCCTGGAAGATGTCCTGGATGGTTACACTTTTACTCTGGCCGTTCTCGCGAGCGCCCAAGGCCTCGCGGGTCATGGCAAGGTCAATAACCCCGCCGAACTGCTGGCTGAAGGCCATTACGCGAGTCAAGGATCCTTCAATCTCGCGGATGTTTGATTCCGCGTGGGCGGCGATAAAGTGGACTACGTCCTCGGGAAGATCAATGCAGTTCAACTTGGCTTTCTTACGCACGATGGCCATCCGGGTTTCAAGGCAAGGGTGCTCGATGACGGCCACCAGGCCCCAGTTGAAGCGACTTATTAAGCGTTCCTCGAGGCTGGGGATCCCATCAGGCGACTCGTCCGCGGTCAGGATAATCTGACGTTGAGATTGATACAGCGCATTGAACGTGTGGAAGAATTCCTCACGGGAACGCTCGCGCGCGGCCAGAAACTGTATATCGTCGATAACCAACGCATCGACATGACGATAGCGATCACGGAAGCGATGCAGACAGCCTCGCTCAATGGCCTCGATAAAGTGGTTAGTAAACGTCTCGCAGGAGATATAGAGGACGTGTTTGAGACCCTGCGCACTCATTTGGTGGCAGATGGCTTGAACTAGATGGGTCTTGCCCAGCCCAACGTCGCCGTGAATAAACAGGGGGTTGTAAACCTGTCCAGGTCTTTCGGCGACGGCCAGGCCCGCGGCATAAGGCAGGCGATTACAGGGCCCGGAAACGAAGTTATCGAAGGTATAGTTCTTGTTAAGGGCCAGTTGCCCCTCTTCCAACTCAAAAGACAGCGGGCCCTCGACGGTCGGGCTGGTATTCACGGGAGCGAAGCCAACCGTTACCAGCCGCCCGGTAGCCGCCTGGGCGGCCTCGCTAAAAGCACTTTGACACTGCTCGGAAAGGTATTTGTGCTGAGTAGCGTCCGCGCAACAGATGCGTATGACACCGTGTTGGAAATCCGTCGGCGTCAGCGAATCAAACCATGGGCGAGACAGGTGAGGAAACCTGTTCCGAAGGTAGTCGAGCATCTCGCTCCAAGTGCGATCACCAATCGTAGCCATCACGCCTGCCTATCTTAAACCCGCTATAAAGATAACCCGACCCTGCAGGAAAACCCAAGGGACATGCTTGCTTAAATATTACGCTCGTCGGCTGAAAACACCGGGCCTTGCCCGGCTGACCATCATGGTCAGGCCGCGACACAAAATAACAGCGGTATCGGGCACCCTGAGCGACCAACAGAGTTGCCGTGTTGCCTCCATGCGGCCACGATTGTAACCATTTGGCCGCGAAATGCCAGACACAAAATATCGTATTCCCACTCGCTCGACCACATCTTGTTGCGCTCTCGCTGCAGAACCCCTTTTGCATTATGATGTCTCACGATTGGACGGACAAAAACCATCGCGAAATTGTCCTTCCAAGAATTGAGAAGGGTCGGCCGGAATGATGTCGCCCCTCGCTTGGCGGGAATCGCGGAGACAACGCATGTTAGCCAGTGTCGCCTATATCGTATTCGGGATAATCATGTTGTATGTGGGGGCCAGCAGCCTCATCAAAGGTTCGGTTGCCATCGCCTCCACCTATGGCATAAGCGAAATGGTCATCGGCGCCACCATCGTGGCCTTGGGAACCTCCCTGCCGGAACTGTTCGTAACCCTGACCGCCTCAATTAAGGGCTACCCCAGCCTGGGTTTCGGCAACATCATCGGCAGCAATCTGATGAATGTGGTTTGCGTGCTGGGTTTGTGTGCACTGGTTGCGCCGATCGCCGTGAATCGATCGGAGATCACCTTGACCCTGCTCGTATTTTACTCGGTGGCCTCGTTGTATCTATTGCTGGCGGCTTCGTTTAAGAGCCAGGTGGGCCGCCTGGACGGGTTGGTTTTATTTGTCCTGTTCCTGGTGTTTACCTATCTGAGCTATTTCCGGAAACCCTGATTTTGACGGGTTACGGGGCGCGGCCGGCTCAACTCGCCCGTCGGGCGCATCGCGGCTATCATATTCCCATCATGGAATTAAAAGAAAACGAGCCGGGTCCGGTCACGATTAAATCCGCAGAGGCTTTCAGCAATGCATTGAAGGTACTTGCCGGCGGAGTCAATTCACCGGTGCGGGCATTCGGGGCGGTCGGCGGTACGCCACGATTCATTGCCCGCGGGCGTGGCGCGGTGCTTACCGATGTCGATAACAATGAATATATAGATTATGTCTGTTCCTGGGGCCCGCTGATTCTAGGACATGCTGATACACGGGTTGCCGCCGCCATCGGTAAGGTTTTGGATAGGGGCTGGTCGTTTGGCGCGCCTTGCGAGCTGGAGACACGCCTGGCATCGCAAATCATAGACGATATTCCGTCTATCGAGCGTTTGCGTCTGGTGAACTCGGGGACCGAGGCGACGATGAGCGCGGTTCGACTGGCTCGGGGCTTCACCGGTCGTGATCTGGTGGTCAAATTCGAGGGTGGATACCACGGGCATGCGGACGCCTTGCTGGTTAAGGCTGGATCCGGGTTGACCACTTTCGCCACCCCATCATCGGCGGGTGTGCCGGCCGCCATGACCTCGGCGACACTCCTTGTACCCTATAACGATCTTGACGCGGTTCAAGCCGTCTTTGCCGCCCATGCTGAGCGGATCGCCGCCGTACTGGTCGAGCCGATCGCCGGCAATATGGGTTGCGTCCCGCCCGCCGACGGTTTCCTGGCCGGTCTGCGGCAAATTTGTGACGCGGCGGGGGTGTTATTGATCTTCGATGAGGTTATCACTGGTTATCGCGTGGGTCTTGGCGGCGCGCAGGGGTTGTACGGTGTGCGGCCTGATTTGACCTGCCTGGGCAAGATCATCGGTGGTGGACTGCCGGTGGGGGCTTACGGGGGTCGAGCGGAGATCATGGAGCGCCTCAGCCCAAAAGGGCCGGTCTACCAGGCCGGCACGCTTTCGGGTAACCCACTGGCCATGGCCGCCGGCTTGGCCACGCTCGAAGCTCTCCACGAGCCGGGGGTCTATGAAGCGTTGGAAACGCTTTCCGCGCAACTGGCTACCGGACTGGCCGGCGCGGCCGCCATGGCCGGCGTGCCGGTTTTCCAGACCCGAGTCGGCAGCATGGCCGGGATGTTCATGCAGCATGGTCCGGTCACGGATTACGCCTCGGCCACCCGCAGCGATACGCGGGCCTATGCACAATTTTTCCATGCGATGCTCAAGCGTGGCGTGTATCTGGCCCCCTCGCAATATGAAACCATGTTCGTTTCCGCGGCCCACACCGAGGAACACATCGCGCGGACAATCGCCTCGGCCACCGAATCGTTCGCCGAATTGAAGAGTTGATGGTTTACCTGTTCAAATGTCCGAGCACAAGCGAGCGAGCGGGCGGGTGCTGTCCATATTCTCGAAAATGATCTTAAGGGCCACCGCCAGCGGGACGGCCAGGACCATGCCCGGAATCCCCCACAACAAACCCCAGAAAGCCAGGCTGAGGACGATGACCAGGGGGCTGACTCCCAGTTTCTGACCGATCAGCCAAGGTTCGAGCCAATAGCCGACCACCATCTGGGCCACCGTTAATATGGCCGCGAGGATGACGGTTGTCCATGGATCGCCGAACTGCACGAGGCTCAAACCGATCGGCAGGATTACCGCCGCCATGCTGCCCACGTAGGGGATGAAATTCGCCAGGAAGGTGACGACAGCCCACAAAAATGCGTAATCCACGCCGAACAGGGCAAGTACGATCCCCGAAAAAGCGCCGATCAGCAGGCTGACGAAGGTTTTGATCGCGATGTAGCGGGAGATCGCCGCGTTGATTTTGCGGACAACCCCCATGACCTGCTCCGCCCGTTGCGTACCGAGCGCGCCGCTCAGCCGGCGGTTGAAGCCCGCGACCTCGGCCAGCAAAAAGATCAGATAAAACACCACCACCATCGCGCTGGTGAACAACCCGAGAAACGCCTCCAGGGTCGAACGCCCCATCTGGATCAGGTTCCGTGTCGGGAACGGCTTCCAACGCTCCTGAGCGTTGTTGGCATCCGCCGGCCCCGACGTGGGAGCCGAAGCGGCCATCGTCGTCGGGTTGGTTTCCGCTTGCCCAAGGCGACTTCCGGCCGATCGCTCGGCGGCCTTGCCGTTTTTCGACTCGTCCTCCGATCGGTCGCGTTCGGTCAGGGTTTCCCATTTGTCCTTAAGGGTTTGGACGATCGCGTCCGTGTTCTTCTGGAACCCCTCGATGTACTGCGGCAATTGGTTGCTCATCTGGCCAATGCTGCGGAGAGCCATGTTGCCGATCCCGTACATGATCGACAATATGCCGCCGACAATTACGATGTACGAAAGGGCGGACGGTAGCCGATGGGCCACCAGCCAGTGATGGGCGGGCACGATCAGGTAGCACACGAAAACCGCGATCAGCAGCGGGCGGAGGATCGAGGTCAGCTCCTCCAGGATCATGTAGGCCATCACCAGAATCAGCAAGCTCAGGGCCACGATCGACAGGACATTGCGCAGACGGACTTCCCGTTCCGCGCTCGATGCCGCCGGTTGCGGCGCCCCTTTGCCCGGGGATTCCGGCGCTGGCGATGGTTGACTCATCAATCCGTTCCTCGTTGTGTCCCTGCCGTTCGCCGGTAGTCCTTCCAAGACAGGCCGCCGGGCGATCCATCTTTCCAAGTCTGGACAGGCACCATTCATTATAACCCCGAGTGAGGCGAACCGCGCCAACGGCGATCCGTGACTAATGCGGTTGAGCGCGGTGGGGCGTCTGCAGCCTGGCCGAGCGGATGTGCCCATGTAGTAACTTTGGATTGCGGCGGCCATGACGTCGCTTTCACGTGGATGGCGCGATTCGCTCCGTCTCGGGATTCCGTATGTGTTTGGCGACACGCAAACCCGAGAGCGTGACCCATCTGAACCCCGAACAGGAGTGAGGGGCCGGAGCTGTGTAACGCTATGAGTACCGGCAACAATTTAAGATGTGGAAGGAGCATGCCTGATAGAAATGAGTCACTTGCCACCCGCCCCTCACTCCTGTTCGGGGTTCAGATTGCATGGTCGCTAAACACATACGAGATTCCCATCTCGATACCACGATTTGCGGGATTCAAGCAAGATCAATGGATGAAAACATGGCGGACGGAATAGCGATCGGCCGATCATAATGATCGGTCGGGGAATTTCAAGGAGGAATAATATGTATTGGCGAACAGGGATGATCGTGGCGTTTGTCGTGGGGCTATGCACATCAACACAGGCAACCTCGTTGCCGATTGTCCGTCAGTTCGCGGCGCCAGATGACACACCGGAAGGTCTTACCTTTGTTGATGGAGATTTATGGATCTGGGGCGTAGGCCGGCCCAGCATGTTTTCCATCGTTGACCCGGAAAACGGCGATTTGAGGAACCAATATACGGGGCCGTATACGGGCGGGCCGAACGGACTGGCCTATGACGGGCAGTATGTGTATGGTGTCTCCGGCCTGGGTTCGGAAATGCCTTTTTTTGCCAGATTCGACCCCAACGACGGCTCGGTATTGGAATACTTCGACTTGCCGGTCGCCAGTCCCACGGGCATCACCTTCGGGGGCGGTTATCTCTGGATCAGTGAAACCGACGGTCATCAATTGGTTAAAATGAATCCTTCCACAATGGAGGTGGTGCAGACTTTCGTAAAGGAGCCCTATACCTCGCTGGATATGGCATACGACGGTCAGTATCTATGGCTAATGCACTATGTTTTTGATGTTGGAAACTATATTTCCCGAATTGATCCGGCTACAGGTATAACACTAAATACATACGACGCACCGGGACCGGAATCAGGGGGTATTGCATTCAAGGATGGTTTGCTTTACGTTTCAGATGCAACCGATGATATGATTTATGTTCTGCAAATTCCTGAACCAACGATGCTGTCATTACTGCCGCTAGTCACTGTCGTTATCCTCAGACGCGACAGGGCCGGGATATGAAAACATGAAAAATGTGAACGTTATCGACTTATCATAGGGTTGGCCGGAGATTTCAAGGAGGAAAATCATGAGCACCAAAAACATAATCATGTCGATGACGTTCTTGTCTCTTATCCTCCCGTCTGGTGTAAGCGGCGATCCAATCTTATTGGCATCGTACGAGTACCATCTTGAAGGGGGTGGCGCGCGTAGTTTTCCTGGAGTAGATAAATGGGATGTCGCAATCATTATGCAATTGGGGTTTTATGATTGGGAACCATATCCGTCAATCCGGGCCCTCGGAGGGGATGTACGGTGGGCAGATGGACAATCGGGAAGCGTATTATTCACATCCGAGAACGATGCGGAATTTGATATTTTTGCGGAATATGCAACAAATGGCATAGAAGATCAAATCAGATTTTGGGATCTTACGCCGGTTGGCGGTAATGGTTCTCCTTATCAGCCTGAGTCAATTGTCATTAAGGGCCTTCCCGATTTGATCGGCTATCAATTAACCGCGGTACAACTGACGGTACAGGAATTAAGCTTTACCCCTTGGAATCCGTTTCCAGGTGAGGAGGGTATGTTATACAGTGGCGATATTACCTGGGATTTCTACGGCATATCCGTGCCTGAACCATTAACCATGGCATCAATTGCCATCGCATTATTAATCTGTGTATACGCTGTATCGAGATTCCCATCTCGACACCACGACTTGCGGGATTCCCCTCCCACGAATGAAGGCGCGCGAAAGGATTCGCGTCCGGGGGGGTGCGAGAAAGGATTCTCGCACCAGCAGAGGAAAGGGTGCGTGCACCAGCAGCTTCCACATCGTTAAATGTTGCCGGTACTCATAGCGTTACACAGCTCCGGCCCCTCACTCCTGTTCGGGGTTCAGATGGGTCACGCCCTCGGGTTTGTGTGTCGCTACACACGTACGAAGACGTGGGCCACCCGGTGGCGCGCGGATAGCCCGTCCCACGCCTGTGCCCGGCCGCGTTACCCGGCGTTACCGCCCTCCTATTCGTGGACGTTCAAGAACTCAAAAACTCTCTTCCTCATATAGTGCAGTCGATGACTGCACGGTTTTTGATTCTGGATCTTGATCCGGTTCTACTTAGCCCCGGAGGGCATCTCGCTGGATCTGGATCCACCTTTACTTCCCTTTACGGTGAAGATTCCTCAGGGCGGGGCGTGGGCGCAGCCCGCCGTCCCCGTGACAGCGTCGCAGATTTCTGCGATTCTTCTGATTTTTCTTGCAAATCCATCAAGTGGGTGGGACGACGGGCGGCCACTGCGGGCAGATCGTGCGGGCCTGTTGTTCTTGGCGGAACACCCGCATCGTCTGCCGGCTTGGAGAACTCGGTTTATGCGAAAGTACTGCATTCCGCAACCCCAGCGGGTGCGAAGGATCGAAAAATCCTTCGCCTGGATCGACCATCGGCTCCTGCGCAACGGCTTCCTGCCGGTCATGACCCATCAGGAGCAGGCCCTTTACTTGTTTCTGGCCCTGGCCGCCGACCGGCACGGCGTCAGCTTCTACCGCAAGGAGAAGATCTGCGACATCCTCGGCCTGGACTGGGGCCCGTTCGAGATATCGCGCGATCGACTGATCGGCCTGAAGCTCATCGCTTTCGAGTCGTACAGCGTCACAAGCCCCAACGGCCACTACCAGGTATTGCCGGTCGATGGCCAGCCGCCGGATTTCGCCGGAGCCGTTGTCGAGCCGTAACCATCATTCCGCCATGGGCGAGATGCGCCGTGGCAAACTGCAAGGACTTCGATCAGGGCACAGGCAGCGTCCTCCTCCTTGAGGTTTCAGCCTCGTCCGAAAGACCGCTGCGCCCTGGCCTTTCTCGGGTGGCCGCGTATGAGCTGGTTGAAGATCCGCCGTCGGCGGAGACGCTTCGTATCACGGATGAGGTTGCGGTCTGAGCGAGCGCCGGGACACCCCGATCCGATCGTCCGGAAAGGATCATCATGAGAGCATCCATCACACGAAAGTATGCCCGCTTCTGCGGCATCGATGTGGCCAAGAACAAGCACGTGGCCTGCGTCATCGATCGCGAGGGACAGCGGATCGTCCGTTCGCAGTCGTTCACCAACGATGCCGAGGGCTTCCAATGCATCCTTGATCGCCTCAAGGAAGTCGGCGGACCGTCCAAGGTGGCGATCGCCATGGAGGCCACCGGCCACTATTGGTACAGCCTGCACGACTTCCTGGACCGCCACCGCTACCACGTGGCCGTCCTCAATCCCATCCAGACCGCCAAGCAGGTCACCAAGGGCATCCGCAAGAGTCAGACCGATAAGATCGACGCCCACCATATCGCCGTCCTGCTGAAGAACGGCGAGCACCGGCCCGCCTTGATTCCCGGCGAACTGGGTATGACTTGCCGACAACTGACGCGGCTGCATCACTCCATGGTCCGCCAGGCATCCCGCATCAAGCAGTTGCTCTGGTCCAAACTTCATCCCGTGTGGCCCGAGTATGAGGCTCTGTTCGCCACGCCCTTCTGCAAAACCGGTCGGACGCTGTTGAACACGGCGCCGACGCCGCAGGACGTGCTGGCCTGGCCCCGGGAGGACCTGGCCGAGCTGATCCGCAAGACCTCGCGCGGCAAGTACGGCGCCCTCCAGGCCGATAAGGTTCGCCAAGCCGCCGAGAACTCCGTCGGTACGCACCGTGGAATCACCGCCGCCCGGGCGAGCATCCGGCTGCTCCTGGCCCAACTTGACGCTCTCAAGCCCATTCGCGAGCAACTGGAGAGCGAGATCGAAACTCTGGCGGAACGCCTGCCGGACTACCTGATGACCCTACCGGGAGCCAGCCCGATCAGCATTGTTAGCCTCTTCGGCGAGACGGATTCCATCGAGGCCTTTGCCTCGCCGTCACAACTCATCGCCTTCGCCGGCCTGGACCTCGTGGTCTCCCAGAGCGGCGAGTACGAGGCCACCCGACGGCATATCAGCAAACGCGGCTCACCCTTCCTGCGGCATACCCTCTGGGCCATGGCCCATCGCGCGTGCTACCAGGAAGGCGACCTCCGCGACTACTGGCTTCGACGCAAGGCCCAAGGACTCAAACACTTGGAGGCCGTCACCGCCGTGGCCATCAAACTCTGCCCCGTCGTCTGGCGAATCATGACCGATCGCCGCAACTATCTGTCCCAACGACCGGTTACTAAACCCTGAGGAGTCTTCACTTGTCAAAGAACATTCAAAATAACTTACTCAAGGCCTTGACTGCCTATAGCTGGTCTTTCCTGTCTCTGGGTGGAGGTGGAAATGGCTGACTCTTTCCAGCCTTGGCCGCTCCCGATAGAATCTCTGCCGGCCTGAAAAGGGCGTTTACCGGTGAGCATGGCTTTCGAGAGCGGCTGTTATGAGCCTTATGGATCGTTTACATCGCGGACAGGAGCTTGACCCCGACCAGGTGCGCATGACCCTCGGCGAGCACCTGGAGGAGTTGCGCTCGCGGCTGATCCGCGCTTTGCTTGCCCTGGCCGTCGGCGCCGTGCTCTGCTTTCTGGTTAAAGAGTATGTGGTGGCTTTCCTCACCTGGCCGGTTATCGCCGTGCAAAAAGCCCGCAACATGCCCGTCGGCCTGAAATTCCTCAATCCGGCGGAGAGCTTCATAACCTATCTCAAAGTATCCATCATGGTCGGCTTTCTCCTGACCTCGCCGTACAGCCTGGCCCAGATTTGGGGGTTTATCGCCGCCGGCCTTTATCCCCACGAACGGCGCTGGGTGCGTCGGTTCGCGCCTGTTTCCATCGCCCTGTTTTTCACGGGGGCCGGCTTCCTCCTGTTTGTCGCCGCCCCGATGCTGGTGCATTTTCTGGCCGCCTATGGCGAACGACTCCCGAATGTCGAACAATATATCCCGACGCGCTTTTTAATCCCCCGGACAACCGAGGCCATCGAGCAGGAGCCGGCCGCGATCGAGCAGCAAGTGTTGTGGCCGACCTCGCTACCTGTTTTCATGGACGACCCCCGCAACCCGCCGGAATGCACCCCGTGGATCAACGCCCGCGATCGCAAAATACGCTTTCGCGCCCAAGGGGCGAGCTATGAGGTGAGTTTCACCAATGTCGAGCAACGTTCCGAAATCGTCGCCGATTTTCGTCTCAGCGAGTACATCACCTTTATACTGCACCTGGCCATCGCGTTCGGCATTGGTTTTCAGGTTCCGGTGGTCGTGGCCTTCCTGGCGGCCGTCGGTATCGCCGAGGCCGCCCAGATGGGCCGCCTGCGCCGCCATGTCTGGTTCGTGATGGCCATCGTATCCGCCGTGGTTACTCCGCCGGACCTGACCAGCATGTTGGCCTTGCTGCTGCCGATGATCCTGCTCTTCGAGGTCGGCCTCTACGTCGCCCGGATCATCGAATACCGCCGGGCCGCTCGCGAAAAGACTGGATAGAGATCGCAAATCGCCGCGGCACGAGCTTGCGTGAAGGACAGTTTGGGGATGGCCGCCCATGCGGCTATGATAGGCTATCGCGACCTCTGAGCGACAAACAAGCGGATGCGGATGACCCAATGGTTGCTCTCGATGCTGGTATAAAAAGTCGGGCCTTGGAAGCTGCCCGCGTTCTGGGGAAGATGGCCCCGGTGCGCGCGGTCTATGTGTTCGGTTCGTTTGTGGAGGGCTACCCGCATCCCTATAGCGACCTCGATATCGCCGTTTTTTTGGATGGTTTGGATGACTGGGACATGCGCCGTCGAGCTCGGGCAATGTTCCAGATGTAGAAACAGGTCGGACTCGATGTCGAAGCCCACCTGTTTCCCACTCGGGCGCTCGAACGGCCGGAAGCAGGCAGTTTTGCCTCGCATATCATGCAGCACGGAGTTCGGCTTGATATGGAAGATACCGTCGCATAACCTGCCTTGGGCATAAGGTTCTTATTCACCAACGAAAGGGCGAAATCATGAAAACAGATACGATGATTCTACTGGTTTGTGGATGGATGCTGGTCGGAGCGTTGCCCGGTTGGGCGGCGGAGGACAAGGAGATCACGGTCGCGGCGTACTATTTCCCGAACTGGCACGTCGATCCGGAAAAAGGCAAGACAACCAACGAATGGGGGAGCCTGCAACGGGCCAAGCCGCGCTTCGAGGGGCATATCCAGCCGAAAGTGCCGCTGTGGGGTTACGAAAACGAAGCCGACCCAAAAGCGATGGAGAAGAAAATCGACGCGGCCGCCGATCACGGGGTGGACGCCTTCATCTTTGATTACTACTACAACGACCGGCTACATTATTTCCTGGAATCGGCGTTGGAAAAAGGATTTTTGCAGGCGAAGAACAATAACCGGGTTAAATTCTCGATCATGTGGGCGAACCACGATTTGTTCGCGATCGGCGACTTCGATCCGCAGACCTTTGCGACCCCGGAAAAGGGCGAGAAGCAGAAGCCGCAACTGATCCCTGGCGCGGTCAACCGCAAGACCTTCGACATGCTCGTCGAGCACATGGTCAAGACCTACATGACTCACCCGTCGTACTGGAAGATCGACGGGAAGCCCTATTTCTCGATTTACGAATTGAAAACCCTGATCAAAGGGCTGGGTGGAGTGGAACAGACGGTGGAGGCCTTGGATCATTTTCGTCAAAAGGTCCGGGAGGCGGGCCTGCCCGGACTGCATCTGAACGTCGTGGACTGGCAATTGAAACAGCTCGACGACGTGCCCGGCGTGCTGCGTAAGCTGGGCGTGGACAGCGTGACCTCGTATGTTTGGATCCATTGGATTGCCCTGAAGGATTTCCCAAAGACCGAGTACGATTACATATTCCATGAGTATCTGAAGTTCTGGGATAACACGACCCCGGGTTTCGGCGTACCTTATTTTCCACACGCGCAGATGGGTTGGGATTCGACCCCCCGGATGCCCGCAAACCAGCCGCACGATAATCGGGGCTATCCGAACACGGCCGTCATGGTTGGAAACACCCCGGAGAAATTCCGGCAGGCCATGGCCACGATCAAGGAACGGATGCTGAGCCAGCCCAACGGGCCGCGGGTCATTACCCTCAACGCCTGGAACGAATGGACCGAGGGCAGCTACCTGGAACCGGATACGGTCAACGGAATGGGGTATCTGGAGGCCATCCGATCGGTGTTCGGCAAGGCCGGGACGACCGGTGGCGATAAGAAATCCGCGCAAAAAAGCAACCCCTGAGGCGGTCAGGCCGTTTACAGGGGGAATACTTTGTCCTATGATATCGTCCTTAACGGATCGGCCGTCGCGCGGCGGCTCGTTTTGATGCAGTCATGCTTTAATTTCCTGCATCCGATCCGCACTACCTACCGGTTGCACGAGCATGTTTCCCGAGCAGAAGGGTTTTGCAGTCCGGCTGGCATTGTCGGGCGGGCAGGGGTAGATTGATAGGCCCGTTGCCGCCACGGTTGTCGTTTTGAGCAGGCGGCTGAGCAGACAACTAAGGAGTATGAAAGATGAGTGAAGGACTCACCGTCACGATCGACGGGAACGAGGCGGCCGCTTCCGTCGCCCACCGTATAAACGAGGCGATTGCGATCTACCCAATCACCCCGTCCTCCACGATGGGTGAATGGGCGGACGAGTGGGCGGCGAAGGGCAAGAAGAACATCTGGGGCAGCGTGCCGCAGGTGGTGGAGATGCAGTCGGAAGCGGGGGCGGCCGGCGCCGTTCATGGTGCCCTGCAAGCCGGGTCGCTGACCACAACGTTCACCGCCAGCCAGGGTCTGCTCCTGATGATCCCGAACATGCTCAAGATCGCCGGCGAGTTGACCGCCTATTGCATGCACGTGACCGCCCGGACGCTGGCCACGCATGCGCTAAGCATTTTCGGGGACCATTCGGACGTGATGGCCTGCCGTAATACGGGGTTTGGCATGTTGTCCTCCGGCTCGGTCCAGGAAGCCCACGATTTCGCGTGTATCGGCCAGGCGGCCTCGCTCAAGAGCCGTATTCCGATGCTCCACTTTTTCGACGGGTTTCGTACCTCGCACGAAGTCAACAAGATGCAGATGCTCTCGGACGACGATCTGCGGTTCATGATGGACGAGGAGGCGATCAAGGCCCACCGTCAACGGGCGTTGACCCCCGATCGGCCTTTGCTTCGCGGTACCGCCCAGAACCCGGACACGTTTTTCCAGGCCCGCGAGGCCTGTAACCGTTTTTACGACGCTTGCCCGGATGTCGTGCAGGCGACGATGGACAAGTTCGCCCAGCGCACCGGACGGCAATATCGTCTGTTCGAGTACGAAGGGGCGGCGGACGCCGAGCGGGTGATCGTGCTGATGGGTTCGGCCACGGAAACCGCCCAGGCGACGGTGGACTATCTGATGGCCAAGGGCGAGAAAGTCGGCATCATCAAGGTCCGGCTGTATCGCCCCTTCTCCACCAAGGCCCTGCTGGCCGCCTTGCCCAAGACGGTCAAGGCCGTGGCCGTGCTGGACCGAACGAAAGAACCGGGTGCCTTAGGTGAACCGATGTACTTGGACGTGGTCGCCGCGCTGCAGGAATCGCAGATGGCCGGCACGCTGCCTTTCGCGATGCCGAGGGTGATCGGCGGGCGTTACGGCCTGTCCAGCAAGGAATTCACTCCCGCGATGGTCAAGGCCATCTTCGACGAACTGGCCAAGGCCCAACCGAAAACGCACTTCACCGTCGGGATCGAGGACGACGTAACCCATCTGTCCCTGCCGGTCGATGAAGGTTTCGACATCGAGTCGGACGACGTGGTCCGAGCGGTATTCTTCGGCTTGGGCGCGGACGGGACGGTCGGGGCGAACAAGAACTCGATCAAGATCATCGGCGAGGAAACGAGCAACCACGCCCAGGGCTATTTCGTTTACGACTCGAAGAAATCCGGAGCGATGACCATTTCGCACCTGCGGTTCGGTCCGCGGGCGATCCGGGCGCCGTATCTGATCAAGCGGGCCAGTTTCGTGGCCTGCCACCAGTTTGTCTTCCTGGAAAAGGTGGACATGCTGCGGTACGCCCGGCCAGGAGCCACCTTCCTGCTGAACTCGCCGTTCGGCAAGGACGAGGTCTGGGATCGGTTGCCGAGGGAAGCGCAGAAGGACATCATCGACAAGAAGCTGAAATTCTACGTGATAGAC
>CAZXSA010000055.1:0-22531 GCA_964642815.1 uncultured Planctomycetales bacterium
CGATGCGGTTCTCTCAACAACGTCGTCGACATGTGACGCCCCTTTCTGATGAGCAATTCATATCTGGGCAGACGCATCCCCGCGTCGCCGCGTTTTCCTGAACCCCGCATACGAGACCCATGCCCTGACCGCCCGGCCAGAGCACTCCAACCCCATGGCCTATGCACTCTATCGTTTGGATACCGGGCTCTGATGAGTAAAACTTGCCTCGGATAAGCTCATGCAGATCGACTTGGGTCCGAAAATATCGGGAGCACGCGCATCACTTATTCCCGCCGGCCGCGCCCCTCGATACCCGTGAAATTATCGGCCTCTCGGACAATGGAGGAGGCACTGCATGCCTCGCTGTATCGAGATTCCCATCTCGATACCCTTGTTTTTCGGGATTCCCATCCGCAGTTGCAGGGGTGCGAAAGGATTCGCGTATTTGTGGGTGCGAGAAAGGATTCTCGCACCAGCAGCATGGGTGCCCCACCTTTGCGTCAGTAAAGGATGGGTTCACGATGATCGATGGCGGTACGTGTTACTACATCAGAAACAACCCCGAAAATGACAGACTTCTCGCCTTTAATCATCGTGCCCCCACCCGGCCGTTAGCTGCGTCTCCGGAGCAAGGTCAAACCGCCGAAAACTACGAACAGTAACACGCTAGCCGGTTCGGGCCAAATAAGCATGGATGCATCATCGCCACCGAGAGCGTTTGTGGTATCCATGGCCAAACCCAGTAGTGAGAATCCACTGCTCAATACCGTGGCACCCGAGACGCTGTTGAGACTGAAGCCGAGGTTGCTGACTTGAGCCCCGCCCGGCATGCTGGCGACTGTTCCTACCAGGGTGAATGTATTGGAATCATAAACATGATCATAGACCAGAAGGCTGCCGTCACCGGGTGATACCAATCGAATATGCCGCCAGCCATATGCGTCCGTGGTCTTTGGAAAAAGGAAACCATACGGAACATTCCCACCATTCCGAATAGTAATCCACAGCGAGTTGCCACCACCGTAGGATCCGTCCCCATAAACTGAACCGGGTTCGATCCCAATCTGGCCGGAAGAGGTCTCGCCATTGTTACCCACTCGAATGCTCGCGGATCGGCCTGTACTGTTAAGAGCATCCTCGCCCCGGACGATCATGTCGATCGTAAAGGCCTGGCCGATGGTCGCATCGACACCGTTTTGGAAGGTGAACCCATCGTTCCCGTTGCTTCCGGTGTCAACAAAACGCGCGTAGTTTACGAAGGTGCACATACATATCGGATTAATACCCGCATATTTCGGGGAGCCAAAATCGCCAGCGCCGACATCCCCGTACCCATCTTCAGATTTTGTCATAGGAGCCATCTGGCTTGAGTTGGAGAGATCCACCCCCATATCCCAAGTGATAACGGCCGCGGAAGTCGTGCCTCCCATTATGGCCAACGTCAAGATTCCCATTCCTGTAATTAAAATGCTTCTCATCCGAAATCCTCCTTTTGTTTTTCGCCCGTTAAGAGAAAGCATAACACAGGCATCGGCTATTTGCAAGAATATATTCGTGCGGATGGTTAAATTATTGATGCAACGGCCACAAGGGGAGAACAACGGTCAGCGATCAGCGATTATGGGTTAGCGAGTAAGCGAGGACGCATGGGTGCCTCATCCTTTGCGCCAGCAAAGAGTGGGTTCACGATCTTCGATTGTGGTACGTGTTGCCTCATCAGAGACAGCCCCGCAAATGAAAAGCTTCTCGCCTTCCATCATCGTGACCCCACCCATCCCGGAGTACCGGGATGAGTGGGCCACCCAAGAGAGCGTGTAGCAATCAGTGTTCAGGGGACAATCATCATGACCGTTACAGTCCCTTTCTAACCCGTCCCCTCCAGGCTTGCCTGCGTCGGTCGCCTCGCGTAGGCTGAAAGGTTGCGCATGGGCGCAAATTTCACCGAGGACTGTATGGCCCGTTCGGATAACCAGACCGCCTCCGACGCCGCCCGCTGTATTCGCCTGCGCGGGGCCCGGCAGCACAACCTCAAGAACATCGATATCGATATCCCGCGGGACAAGTTCGTGGTCGTCACCGGCCTGAGCGGATCGGGCAAAAGTTCGCTGGCCTTCGATACCATCCACGCCGAAGGCCAGCGTAAATTCATGGAGACCCTCTCCACCTACGCCCGGCAGTTCCTCGAACAAATGGCCAAGCCCGACATCGAGCACATCGAGGGCCTGCCCCCCACCATCGCCATCGAGCAGCGCTGGGCCGGGGCCAATCCGCGCTCCACGGTGGCCACCACCACCGAAATCTACGATTATCTGCGGTTGCTATTCGCCCGGCTGGGGCGGCCGCACTGCTGGGTATGCGGACGGCCGATCGACCGGCAGGAGCCTTCCCAGATCGTCGATGCCGTCCTCCATTTTCCCGAGGGAACCCGCCTGATGGTCCTTGCCCCCGTCGTACGCGGGCAGAAAGGCCGTCATCCGGATGTTTTTCATCAGATACAGCGGCAGGGCTTCGTGCGCGTGCGGATCAACGGTGAACTGCACGATCTGAAAAACCCGCCAACGCTCAGTAAAACCCGCAAGCACCATATCGACGTCGTCGTCGATCGGCTCGTGCTCAAGCCGGAGATCAAGAGCCGCCTGGCCGAGAGCATCGCATTGGCTCTGACTCTCGGCGAGGATACCGTTTTCATCGCCGTCGAGCAGGAAAAAGACCAGTGGCAGGACCATCCGTACAGCGCCC
Source organism: uncultured Planctomycetales bacterium (assembly GCA_964642815.1). Classification (GTDB taxonomy): domain Bacteria; phylum Planctomycetota; class Phycisphaerae; order UBA1845; family PWPN01; genus JAAYCU01. The sequence goes on from CAZXSA010000055.1 coordinate 2,722, forward strand.
GCTTCGCCTGCCCGCGTCACCCGGAAGCCAACCTGCCGGAGCTGACGCCTCGGCTGTTCAGCTTCAACTCGCCGCACGGGGCCTGCCCCACCTGTGCCGGGCTCGGCCACGTACCGGAGTTCGATCCCGACCTGGTCGTGCCCGACCTCACCCTTTCGCTCGACGACGGGGCCATCGAACCCTGGCGGCGCGGGGGCAAACGCATGAACAGCCTTTACCGGCGGCTGCTCGACGAATTCTGCCTGCGGTTTAACGTTTCGCCCGACGTACCCTTTGAAAAGCTGCCCGGTAATCTGCGTGACATTCTCATGCACGGCACGACAGCCGAAAGCGAAGCTCGCTACAACGCACATTTTGAGGGCGTTCTGCCCAATCTCCAGCGCCGCTGGGCCACCACGGAAAGCGAATCGGCCAAGCAGCGTCTGCACCAATACCTCAGCGAACGTCCGTGCGAAACCTGCGGCGGCGCTCGCCTGCGCCGCGAAGCCCTGGCCGTCCGGCTCGCCGATAAAAACATCCGGGAAACCGTGGCCCTGACCATCGAGGAGGCCTTGGCCTTTTTCTCCGGGCTGCCTTTTGCCGGCGAGCAGGCGGAGGTGGCCGGCCCTATCTTGCGGGAGATCACCCAGCGGTTGCGTTTCATGATCGATGTCGGCGTGGGCTACCTCACGCTCGACCGGGCCAGCGCGACCCTTTCCGGCGGCGAGGCCCAGCGTATCCGGCTCGCCACCCAGGTCGGCAGCGGGCTGGTCGGGGTCTGCTACGTGCTCGACGAACCGACCATCGGCCTGCACCAGCGTGACAGCGGGAACCTCGTCAAAACCCTTCGCCGCATGTGCAGCGCGGGCAATACCGTCCTCGTTGTCGAGCATGACGAAGACACCATCCGGGCCGCCGACCATCTGATCGACATGGGGCCGGGCGCGGGCGCCGCCGGTGGTTATATCGTCGCCCAGGGACCACCCGAGATCGTGCTTCAACATCCCGATTCGCTCACCGCCAAATACCTGCGCGACGAATTGACCATCGCCGTGCCCCGCAAGCGCCGCAAGATCGTCCCCGCCCAGTCCATCGAGATCAAGGCGGCGGCCGCCAACAATCTCAAATCGATCGACGTACGCATCCCGCTCGGCGGCTTTATTTGCATCACCGGAGTTTCCGGCAGCGGCAAAAGCACGTTGGTCAACGAAATCTTCCTCAAGGCCATGCGCCGCAAGTTGTACAACTCGCGCGAGCGCCCCGGCCGCCACGACCGGCTCATCGGCGCGTCCCGCGTGGATAAAATCATCCAGATCGACCAGTCGCCCATCGGCCGCACGCCGCGTAGCAATCCCTGCACCTATACCGGGGCGTTCGACCTGATCCGCCACCTTTACGCCCGCACCCGCGAGGCCAAAATCCGCGGCTACGATGCCGGCCGCTTCAGCTTCAATGTCAAAGGCGGGCGTTGCGAGGCCTGTCAGGGACAGGGCACCAAGCGCATCGAGATGCATTTTTTGCCCGATGTTTACGTCGCCTGTGACGTATGCAAAGGCCGGCGTTACAACCGCGAAACGCTCGAAGTCCGCTACCGGGGCAGGAACATCGCCGAAGTACTCGATCTGCGGGTGGCCGAGGCCTTGCCCTTCTTCGAGAATTTCAGCAAAATCCGGCGGATTCTGCTTGCTCTCGACGAGGTCGGCCTGTCCTACATGACACTCGGCCAGTCCTCGACCACGCTTTCCGGCGGCGAGGCCCAGCGGGTCAAGCTGGCCGCCGAACTGGGCAAACCGGCCACCGATCATACCCTTTACGTGCTCGACGAGCCGACCACCGGCCTGCATTTTGCCGATGTCGCCAACCTGCTCCGCGTGCTGAACCGCCTGGCCGACAAAGGCCACACCATCCTGGTGATCGAGCATAACCTTGAAGTGATCAAGGTGGCCGACTGGATCATCGACCTCGGTCCCGAAGGTGGCGAGCAAGGCGGCCGGATCGTCGCCGAAGGCTCGCCGGAGCAAATCGCGGCCAACCCAAATAGCTATACCGGCCAATACCTGCGTCCGCGTCTCAAAATGCAGGATAGTGTTTAATCCTGAAAACAATGGGCGGGGATACGTGACAGGGCAGGCTGCGGCCAAGCACACCGAAAATAGGCTTATGGAGTGCGGCGACAACGACGCCGCTTGTCCCTTCGATGACCGGGCCGGGTGGCCCGCTTCCTCTGGAGGTGGGGGAGCGACGACAATGCCACGAAACCGAACGCGCTCCATTCTCCCGGTAGTCCCGCATTTATCCATAATCATATTGTCAGCGGCCGACGACTGAGCATGGGGAAAATCCTTCATCAAAATACTGAAGGTAGTCCGGTTACGGGAGTTCGTCATCGCTCCCCCACGTCTGAAGACGTGGACCACCCGGCCGAATCAGGTTCGAAGGTATCACCCTGTAGCGACACACATTAATTCGATGGATAATTCGGATTGGGCAAGGGCATGTTGGCCTGCACCTCTTGCAGCCACTTGTGCAGTCGCCCGCGTAGTTCCTTCGCTTTTTCGGGCATTTCGATCGCGAGGTTGCGCCGTTCGCCGAGATCATCGGCGAGGCTGTAGAGTTCGAGCGTGCCGTCCTCGTAGCATTCGATCAACTTGAAATCACCCGCGCGGACAACGCCACCCGGCCGGCCGCGCTGATTGGAAAAGTGCGGATAGTGCCAGTAAAGCGCCTCACGCTGAAGGGTGCCGCTTTGCGCGAGCAGCGGCACGATACTCACGCCATCGAGCGGGCCGTTGGTTTCAAATTGTTGGAGACCGGCCATCTCGGCAAACGTAGGCAAGAAGTCGTTGCTGATGACGGGGGCATGGCATACGCTACCAGGCCGGATACGGGCGGGCCACTTGACAATCCAGGGCACGCGGATGCCGCCTTCGTAGAGATGACCTTTACCGCCGCGAAGCGGAGCATTGCAGGTGGCCGGCGTGTTGGGGAAATATGCGGATTCCTGTACGGATAGACCACCATTATCCGAGGTGTAGATAACCACCGTATTCCGATCAAGATGAAGCCGTTGGAGCGTTTCGAGCACCCGGCCGACACCTTCATCGACGCTTTCGATCATGGCGGCGTAGGTGGGATTGTCCTGAGCATCGGGGGTCTTGGGTTTGGCTTTATACTTGTCGATCTTCTCCGGCTTGGCTTCGAGGGGGATATGCACGGCAAAATGCGAAAGGTACAGGAAGAAAGGTTTTTGCCGGTTCGTTTCGATGAAGCTAACCGCCTCGTCAACGAGCCGATCGGTGAGGTATTCGCCTTCGAAGCGACCTTCGATGGACACGCCTTTGTCCCATTTTGGCCAAAAGAAGCCTTTGACGCCGCCACCACCCGCGATGCTGAAATCGAAGCCCTGATCGGGGGGCAGGAAACCTTGCTCACCCAGATGCCACTTGCCGATATGGCCGGTAACATATCCGGCCTTCTTAAGAACCTCGGCGATGGTGACCTCTTCGAGAGGCAGTTGATGCACATAGGGGGCCGGCAAAATCGGCGAATCGATCCGTTTACGGGTACCGACGAGGAAATTGGTCAGGTGCAGGCGGGCGGGATAACGACCGGTCATGATGCTGGCCCGCGTGGGAGAACATACCGGACACGCGGCGTAGGCGTTGGTGAAACGCATACCCTCGGCGGCCAGGCGATCGATATGGGGGGTCTCATGGAACGTACTACCATAACAGCCCACGTCGGCCCAGCCGAGATCGTCGATCAATATCAACACGATATTCGGACGTGTGGCAAACGCGACGGATTCATTCGCGGCATGGGTTTCGGTCATCCGGATGCCGCATATCGCAAGAAATGCAACGAGAGTTTGGCCGACAATTGCGGATCTCACTCATAGCCCTCCGTTCTCGTTTTTCCAATGATTTGGCTGTTTTATAGGCCCATTCGCCGATGACCGCAAGTCTGACCGGGACGAGATAAATACGATGCCAGGGATTTTCATCGAAATCCATACGAAACGATTGACTCTGGCAACCGGCGGGGAAAGAATGTAATGACCTTTCCATTGACCTCTGATCCCAACCGGGACCCGCGAAAACGGGTCCCGGTTACTTTTTACCCATGATCGTCGCGGCCGCCGCTCTTTACCCAAGCTCCATAACCCCTCCTGTCACTGATCACGTTTGATCTTGCGCAGGATAAGGTTCTTGAAGCGCACTTCCATAACATCATTGATGTGAATCTGCAGGGCGATGACCCCCGATGCGCGCACATTATCGCGCAGGTGGGTGCAGACCGTTCCGTTAATCTCGATGCGCAGATCATCGCCGACGGCATGGACGACATAATGGTTCCAGCCGCCGGGAATGACGGCTTTTTCGCCGCGGTCCTGGTAGCTGTTGCACATGAATTTTCGGCCGAGTTCCTCGTACAGGTTACCCCAGTACCCCTTACCGATGTCGGCCTGGTAACCTTCGACCTCGAAGTTGTCGCGGGGGATACTGCGGAACTGCACGCCGCTGTTACCCGTGTCGGGGATCAGTTGCACGTCAAAGGTGAAAACAAAGTCGTCGTAGGTACCGTCAAGGATCAGGAAATCGTTGTATTTCAGGGGAGTATTGGTTTTTCCGACGATCATCCCGTCGACGACCGACCAGTTCTTTTTGTCATGTTCATTCCGCCAGTTGTCCAGGTTTTTGCCGTTGAAGGGGTGGATGATGTCGGGTTTGCCGACCCGTTCGAAAAACCAAACGCCTTTCTGGTTGGCCGAAATGATATCAAGATCGCCGTCGCCGTCGAGATCGACGGGGGTGACGGTATAGCCGATGCCGGAATCGTCGTCGATCACGTGACGGGTGAAGGTGGCCTGTTTCCCATCGCGGGTCAGTTCATACCAAACCAGCATGGCCGGGTCATTGGCCCCCGGATCACAATCGCCATGAGCATGATAACGCTTGCCGCTGAGCAGATCGGTGTCCCCGTCACCGTCGATATCCGCGGGGGCGACGTCGTTCATTTCCGAGATGGTCATATCGATCTCATGCCGCCGCCAGACGGCCTCCGATTGACTCTCCGCTCGTTGTTCCCACCAGAACAGGCCGTAATCATGCGGCTCGCCGGCCGCGATATCATTGTCCCCGTCACCGTCGAAATCATAAACAACCAGGCGATGAGTGATTCCGCGATCGAGCGGATGCCATTTCCACTGGCCGGCGACGGGGTCGGTCGGCGACTCATACCAGCCGAGGCGAGTGACGATATCGTTACGTCCGTCGCGATTGATGTCACCCACGCCGAGGCCGTGAAGATCGCCGCCCTGCGGACCAACCACGATCACCTTCCACAAAGCGTAAGGATCCCGCTCGGCCTTGCACCAGCAAACGCTTTTACCGTCATCGCCGATGGCGCTGACGAAATCATTCTCCCCGTCTCCGTCCACGTCGGCGAAAACCGTGCCCTTGGTCTGTTTGACATCGGCGATTTTATGCACCTTCCACTCGCCGCCCCGACGACCGGGGTTTTCCAGCCATTGGATGGCCGACTCGCGACGCACGGTGACAATATCCGTCCAACCGTCACGGTTATAGTCGACCGGATAATCGCACCGAACATCGGCATAGCCGTCGATGGGCATGTCTCGAAACTTGTGCGGCCGCCAGTGCGGGGCTTCGTACCAGTTTTCACCGGCGACGATATCCAGACGCCCGTCGCCGTTCATGTCGACGACGGCACACGTCTCGGCCTTGTGCTCGGTGTCCAGAACGTGCTTGTGGAATGTCACCTCGCCGGACGTCGTGCCGGCCAGGGCGACAACGAGGACCGCGGTGGTTCGAATGGTTTTCACGTCAGGCTCCTTATGCAGGGTACGTATCGAACGGTTATGATACCGCCGGAAACGGGATTTGCCGAGCAAGGGCTGATGCCACCCGAACAACTTGTAGGGCGGGCTATTGCCCGCCATGATGGATGAAAATAAAGGTAACTCGATCGGATGACGAAAAAACGAAGTATCCGAACCAAGAGCAACGACACAAAAAATCAAAATGCGCCCACCGCATCGAAAAATTCCTCGCGATGGGTATTGCCGGCCTGGATCGCTTTAGCCTGCGCGGCCGCCTGGGTGGCTTTCGCGCCGGCGCTGTCCGCCTCGGCCCTGTCTTTTGATGACAACATGTATTTAACGGAGAACCGGTTGGTACGGAATCCCAGTTGGGCTCACGCCGGCCGGTTCCTCGACGAGGTGCTCGAACCTTCCACGGTCCACGGCTACTACCAGCCGCTAAACATGATCTCGCTGATGCTGGATTGCGCGCTCGACGGCCGGGCGGACCATCTACGACCTTTTCACCGTACCAGCCTGATTCTGCATCTGCTTAATACGAGCCTGATTATCCTGATTCTCTATCGGCTTTTCGGCAACGCGTGGGCCGCGGGGCTGCTGGGCCTGTTGTTTGGCGTCCATCCGATGTGGACGGAGACAATCGCCTGGGTTGGCGAGCGCAAGACGGTACTGGCGGCCTTCTTCACCCTGCTCTCGATCCTTTGCTATCTGCGCTTCACCCCCAACCGGGCGTGGCTATTTTACGGTTTATGCCTGCTGTTTTTCGTGCTGGCCCTGATGTCCAAGCCGACCTGCACGCCGCTGCCGGTGGCTCTGCTGCTATTGGATTGGTGGCCTTTGCGAAGATTGAACAAGCGGGCTGTCCTCGAAAAAATCCCCTTCCTGTTGATCGCGGCGCTGTCCGCCTGGATCACCTACGAATCACAGAAACGCACGGCGGAGACGGCGACTCCGGAGGCCGCCCGCGATTGGCTGCGGATCCTTTTCATCCTCGGCCACAACATCGTTTTCTACCTGCGGAACCTCGCCTGGCCGACGGGTTTAAGTTCGCATTACGCGTTCCCCGCCCCGCTGGATTTGACCGATCCCGGCATTCGGCGCGGCACTATCGGGACTATCGTTCTGCTGGTGGCCTTACTTGCATCCCTGCGCTGGACGCGGGCGGCGGTGGCGGGTTGGCTCTTTTTCATGGCCATGATTTTTCCGACGATGGGCATTATTGGTTTTACCAACGTGATCGCTGCGGACAAATACGCCTACCTGCCGGTATTGGGGTTGATGTTGCCGCTGACGGCCGGGTTGGTTTGGCTGTGGAACCGGGCGACGCTAACAGGTCGTCTCGTCAAGGCCGCGACGATGGTGTCGCTGTTCGCGATAGCAGCGCTGCTGACCGGCGCTTCATGGTCTTACCTGAAACACTGGCGGGATACGGAAACTCTGTTTCGCTACATGTTGACTTTGCATCCCAACGCGGCCACGCTCCACATGCATCTGGCCAACGAACTGAGCCGACAGGGACGGGACGAGGAAGCCATCGCGTCCAATCGACGCGCCATCGCCCTGAACCCCGATATCGAAACCTTTTACCTCAATCTTGGCGCCCTTCTGGCGAAACGGGGACAACTGGACGAGGCCATGGCGCTTTACGAAAAAGCTCTGGCGATCAATCCAACTTTCGCCCCGGCGCACAACAATCTGGGCAATGCATATCTGGAACGAAAGGATCTGGCCAAGGCCGAATATCATCTTTCCCAGGCGGTCAAGAGCAGGGCCGGTTACGCTGAAGCCCATTACAACCTGGCCAACGTGCTGGGCATACGCCAGAACTTGCCGGCGGCGGCGGCCCATTATGAGAAGGCCCTGGAGATCGATCCGGACAATGCGGCCGCTCATAAAAATGCCGCCATGGTCTATTTACGGATGGGTCGGTTGTCAAACGCTATCAATGCATATGAAACGGCTTTGCGCCTGCGACCCGACTGGGCGGATGTGGCCAATTTTCTGGCGATAACCTATGCCCTCAACCCGGATCCGCGAATCCATCGGCCAGCCCGGGCGGTGGAACTTGCGGAACAGGCCTGTCGCTTGACCCAACACACCCAGCCGGCTTTTCTAGGCACTCTGGCGGTGGCCTATGCCGAAGACGGCCGGCTCGACCAGGCCCGCCGAACGGCACAAGAGGCCATCGATCTGGCGAAACGAATGAACGCTGAACTCGTGGCTCGGGAAATCGAACGGCTGATGGCGAAATATGCGGTATCGGCCGGTACCCAACCATGATGGCCGGCGGTCTCTATTCAACCCCCTGCTCGGCCAGCCAGCGTTCGGCGTCGATGGCCGCCCGGCAACCCATGCCGGCGGCGGTGATCGCCTGCCGATACACGCTGTCCACCACGTCGCCGGCGGCGAAAACGCCTTCCGCGCTGGTGAACGAACGATAGGGGTCTTTCAGCTTGATGTAACCCTTCGGATCCAGTTCAAGCTGCCCCTGGAGAAACTGGGTGGCCGGTGTGTGCCCGATGGCCAGGAACAGACCGCCGACCGGAAGCTCGGATTGCTTCTTGGTTTGGGTGTCCTGGAGTTTCAGGCCGCTGATCATCTTGTCACCAAGCACGTCGATGACGATCTTGTTCCAGAGGATTTCGATTTTCGGATTGTCGAACGCGCGCTGACGCATGATTTTGCTGGCCCGCAGCTCGTCGCGGCGATGGATCAGGTAAACCTTTTTAGCGAACTTGGTAAGATAGCTGGCCTCCTCGATGGCCGAGTCGCCACCGCCGACGACGGCCAATTCCTTATCGCGGAAGACGGGCAAGGCCCCGTCGCAGACCGCGCAGGCGCTGACTCCCCCGCCGCTGCGGGCCAGACGCTGCTCGTTTTCCTGACCGAGCCAGTTGGCCGTCGCCCCGGTGGCAATGATTACCGCGTGGGCTTCCACCGGCTCGCCGCTTTCACCCCAGACCTTGAACGGACGGGCGGACAGATCGAGCCTGGTACAGTCTTGATATTTGTACGAGTGTCCGTCGTCAGGGTTGGAGACATCGGGATTCCAGCCTTCGTCGGTGACAATGCGGGTGCCGAATCGGACGGCCTGTTGCTCGAAATGAGCCATCAGTTTCGGGCCGGTTACGCCCTCCGGGAAGCCGGGAAAATTTTCCACCTCGGTGGTCAGCATCAACTGCCCGCCGGGCAGAATCGTGGACGGGGTCTGCTTCGGGCGTCCGGCAAAAACCAGGGGATTAAGATTGGCTCGTGCGGCGTAAATGGCCGCCGTCCACCCCGCCGGTCCCGATCCAATAATGACCACTTTTTCAGGCATCCGTTCACCTCATGCAAAAATTCAGCCGAGCCATCCCCGGCCTGCGCTTCGTCGAGATTTCCCGCGATTGTAGGAGCCGGATCGTCCACCGTCCACTATCTGACCACCCACTGGTAATGGTTCATCCTTACCAGCCCGAAGCGCTAGCAAGGGTCTTTTCTACCCGCCGTGGCGGGCGAGCAAGGGTTCCCTCTTACCAGACCGCAGCAGTTTACCTCGCTCGCCTGGGCGGGCCGCTGCAGGCCATCGAGGGAACGAGACGAGAGAAACGCGGGAAGGGGACAAGATATCAAGACGACAAGTAAGCGAGATAACCCCGACGGACATCGGGACTACCTCGCTTACGCGTTTACCCTTGATCGTGCAATGCTTATTTCGAAAGCCTGCCGCTTTCTTCCTTAACTTTGCTATTACGTATCCCAAACGTTTTGATCGATGATATCCGCTTCCGGATCGAGCTGGGCGTACGGATCACCGACCGGAATTTTATTCCCGTTATCATCCAAAACATAATTGCCGTCGTCATCGACCTCCCAGGTCCAGTACTTCGGCGTATCGAAGCTCGCCGCACTCAGCGCCGGATCGGTCGGCGTCCAGGTGTAATCGGAAACCACCGCCCGGTACGGCTGAATACTGTTCTTGGTCACTCTGAGGACCATGAGATCCGACGCGATAACCACATCGCCCTGCGGGTAATAAACCCGAACATCGTCCAGCGCGTCGTACGTGGTATCGTCTTCGGTTGGGAAATGGGTACCCACCGCGAGCCGAGGAGGCACGTCCAGCAAACTCAAAAGGTAACCGTAGGCCTTGGACTCGGTATGCGAACTCTGCTGCACTCGGTTGAGGTTATCATAGGCGGCCTGATAACCATTATCCCCCGGCTTGAGCCCGGTAAACTTTTCGACCCAGACCTCCGCCGGGGGGGTCATCTCGTGGATCAGGACATCCACGCCTTTGGTCGCCTGCCGAACGACGTAATAGTTGGGCTTGGTATCGCCCGTAAAGATCATCGACAGGCCGTTCCACTCGAGCTTGTAACTGATCGCTCCCTGCCGGGCATGCACCGCCGGGAAATGGGTGATCTTTACTCCGCTATCGGGGTTCCAGTAAGCGATATTGTCTTCGATGGGCTGCCCGTTTGCATCCCGCCCTTCCTTGGTCCAATCCAACTCGAAGGACACGAGATCGTATCCATCTTTCAGGTCCGGTGGCGCCGCGGGGTTGGCGTTCGGGCAAGTCCACGTCGGTGTAAACCCATTTTGATTGATGTAATCATCGGTAAAGGTGGTGGTTTCAAAACCGAAGCTCTCCGTGTGCCAACGAGCCGCTTCCCTGAGCAACTGGCAATAGGCGGCCGTGCCGTCGTTGTCGAAGGGACCTATAGTGTTGCCGGCGGGATCCGTATAGGTCAAGTTGGAAATCGTCGGACCCCAGACGTACAAGGGCAATTTGCGATCGGCCGAAGGACCAAAACAATAAATGTGCATCAGATCGCTCATGTGGTCGCCATGCAGGTGGGTCAGGAATATCTTGTTCATTTTCGATGCGGGAATCCCCATGGCGTTGTACTTGGCCATGACGCCCGTGCCGCAGTCGAAAACGAACTGATCGGACTGGCCCAGGGCGTTACCCACCTCGACGAAGATACTGTTGCAGGCCTGGGAAACCCGCGGCGAAAACCATGACCCCAGAAAAGTGATGCGCATTTCATCGGCCGCCAGAGGCTCGTTTTGCGGACAGAAGGGTTGAAAGCCTTCGAAATACGAGTTCGTGTTGGCCGGGCCGCTGGTTACTTCGCTGCAAACCCCCTGGTTCGGGTCGTCGTCACAGTTACATGGTAAACAACCTCCCGCTCCCGCGGCTAGTCCGCCTCCGAAGGCCAATCCTGAAAGCTTCAATGCGTCTCGCCGCGTCAACTGCTTGGATGGCCTCCTGCTTGGTGTTTTCATTTGCTTATTCCTTTTCGTTATAACCAGCCGTGGACAGTGGTCGGTGTTCTCCCATACTCTCCAACATACAAACACGAATATTGTCGTTGACCGTTCACCGCCGGCTGTCAAAGGCCGAGAATATAGCACTGGCATCAGGGTTCTACAAGATGATTATCTCGTTTCTTCGCGATTCCCATCTTGATTACAATGGGTACGAGATTTCCACTCCATGAATGCAGGTGGGCGAAAGAATTCACTTATTCGTGGTCCCAAGAAATGATTCCCGAACCAGCGAAACGTATGAGATTGCTCTGGCATGATTTCTATTTCTGCCCCTTGCGCGGATAATTCACTACCAAGGCCCGCCCAGGCGAGGTTCCGCCTTCGGCGAATACCGAGGCACGGAGGTTAGCTTCAAAGATGGATCATAGGCTTGTTACGGTGGGATGGGTTATAAACACCCTGTGAGAACATCCATCCTCAATGATAACCTAAGTTCTTTTTCTCCGTGTCTCCCGTGTCTCGCTCCGTCGTCATCGCTATGGAGCGTACGACTCTGCGAAGCTGCGCTTCGCTGCGCAGCACGAGTCGGCGATCGTGGTGAATGCCCATGAATAATTCGGGCTAGCGAAGGATATTTCTCGCGCCCACGAATACGCGAATCCTTTCACATGTTTGTAATCGCGAGATGTGAGGCTTGATACAGCGAATTGCCGACTCGCCACCTTGTTCGCTCGCCCCGCTCATTTCCCGACTTACAGGGCCGCGAAGTTTTCAAGTATCTTCAGACCGATCTTCTGACTTTTTTCCGGGTGGAACTGGGTGGCAAAGAGGTTATCGCGCCAGATCATGGCGGTGAACGGGCCGCCGTAATCGCAAGTGCCGTATGTATAAGCCGAGTCGATGGGGTCACCATAATAGGAATGGACAAAATAGAAGTAGCTGCCGCTGGGTACGCCGGCGGTTAGCGGGCAGGGTTGCGGCCAGGTAACCTGGTTCCAGCCCATGTGCGGAATCTTGAGATTCCGAGCGGCCGGCCGATCGGTGAAATCGAAGCGAACCACCCGGCCGGGCACCGCGCCGAGGCCGGTAAATTCGCCCTCCTCATAGCCGACATCGAAAAGCAGTTGCAGGCCCAGGCAAATGCCGAGAAACGGCCGGCCGGAGCGAACGACCTCGACTAATGGACCGATGAGGCCGCGCTCGCGAAGATTCGCCATCGCATCGCCGAACGCGCCGACGCCCGGCAAAATCACCTTGGACGCACGATTGATCTCCTCGGCACTACTGACAATCGTCGCGGACGCGCCGACACGTTCCAGACCCTTCTGGACGCTGCGCAGGTTTCCCATTCCGTAATCGACGATGGCGATCATGAGAGAGCTTTCAGGAATCAGCTTTCAGAAATCAGCGGTCAGTCCCGCCGAGCAGGGCCGGTCGCCGCATGGGTTTATTCGGGGTCAGGTCTGTAACGCTTTTTTGGGGGCCAGGGCGCGGGCAATCTGACGCATGGCCTGGCGGAGCCGTTGCTCGTTTTCCACCAGGGCGATCCGGACATAACCTTCGCCGTTTTCCCCGAAGGCCCGGCCGGGGGCTAACGCGACCTCGGCCTCCTCCAGCATGCGCATCGCGAAATCGAGGGTGCCCTGGCCGGCAAGGTGCTCATCGGATACCCGGGCCCAGACAAACATGCCGCCGCGCGGGGTTTCCGCCCGCCAACCGAGCCGCTCGCACCACTCCATGATGACATCGCGCCGCCGCTGGTAGATCAAGGCCTGCTCGGCCACGAACTCCTGACAATGACGCAGAGCGATAATCGAGGCGATCTGAATCGGCTGGAAAAGACCGTAATCGTAATAATGCTTGATGGTGGCCAAAGCGTCGAGCATCGTCCGATTGCCGAGACCGAAGCCGATCCGCCAGCCGGCCATGTTGTACGGCTTGCTCATGGTGATGAATTCGACACCGACCTCCTTGGCCCCGTCGGCAGCCAGAAAGCTGGGGGCCTGGTAGCCGTCGTAACAGGTCTCGCCATAGGCGAAGTCATGAATGACCGCCACGCCGAATTCACGGGCCAAGGCCACGACCTTATCGAAAAACGGGGCATCGACGGTCATGGCCGTCGGATTATGCGGATAGTTGAGAATGATCAACTTCGGCCGCGGATACAGGTGCTCGCACACGTACCGAATGCGCTCCAGGAAGGCATCGTCATTCCCCAACGGCACGGAGATGACGTTGGCCCCCGCCAAGGCCACGCTGTACACATGCACCGGGAATGCCGGATCGCCGACCACCACCGTATCGCCCGGTCCAAGCATCGCCAGGAACATGTGGCTCAAGCCTTCCTTGCTGCCGATGGTGGCGACCACCTCGGTTTCGGGGTCCAACTCGACGCCGTAGCGCTGCCGGTAATGGCGGGCGACATCCTTCCGCAGGTTGAGCACGCCGCGGGTGGTCAGGCTGTAGCGGTGGTTGCGGGGATCCTGAACGGCCTCGCAAAGCTTATCCACGATCGGCTTGGGCGTCGGGTCGGTCGGGTTACCCATGCCTAAATCGATGATATCAATCCCCTTCTGCCGGTTGGCGTGCTTCAGGGCATTCAATCGCCCGAAAAGGTACGGCGGCAGACGGGTAATCCGTTGGGATGGTTGTATCTTAAAATCACTCATGGCCAAATTATAACCAAAACAAGGGGAAAATGTACACGGGTACGTATCGGTGTTTTTTCAGGCATGGTCCGATAGCGTGGACCTTTCCGCCGGACAAGACGCGGAAAACGCCCCTTACGCTATTTGGCGCCACCGCTCGGAACGGGGTCGCCGGGCGCGGTCGTCGCCGTGCCACCAGCGGCGGAGCCGGCCTGCAGAATCCGTCGGGCGATGACGTTATTCGGATCGAGGCGACTTAGTCGCCGGGCGGTCTCGATCGCCTCCGGCAACTTAAGAATATGCTGAATATTGGCCTTGGTTTCCAACATCTTGAGGTTATCCCTGGCCTCGGGCCCCACCTGCTCCAACAGCCGCAAGGCGCTGCGCAAGGCTATCGAATTACTGATTTCCGATTGTTCCACTATAACCCGGGCCAAGTCAACGCGCAAGGCCAAATCGTCCTGTTTTCCGGATAAGAGCCGGTTAAGGGTACGCCGATACCGATCATAATAACCGTGTAAGGCTTGTGTCTCCTCGGTATTGTCGGGATTCGTGAACGCGCGGGTTCGAGCCAGTTCAATCGCCTTGCGGAAATAGTCGGCGGCCTCCTTATCCTGGCCCTGGCGCTGCAGAAGAGCGGCCATGTTATCATAAACCCGCGGGTCATTGGGGGCCTTCCTAAGCACGTCGGCAGCCGTCTGCAGGGCCTCCTGGAACCGGCTGCGTTCGTAATAGGCCTGGGACAACTCAATTAAAACCTCGATATTTTCCGAATCGATGTCCCGAGCCTTGGTCAGGGTGGCCAGGGCCTGAAAAGGCTGTCGCCCGGCCCGGTAAATACGGGCCAGTTCCAGATGGGCTTTGGCATCCTGGCTCCCTTCGCGGCTTTTGGGGTTGATGTAGTTCTGGTAATGCTGGGTAGCCTGGACGGAACGTTCCGTCTTGGAAAAGATTCGGGCCAGGATCAACTGCACCCGCGCGTTGGCCGGCTGCAGGATAAACACCCGATCGCAGAGCCGTTCGGCCTTGGCATAATTCTCCGCCTCATAAGCCTGCTGGGCCGCGTCGAGATAAGCGTTTATCGCATAGGTGTCGTATGTGTCCGCCTGGGTTTTCGCGTTCGCATCCGTGGTATTGGCCCGAGCCTTGACCGACTGCCGTTCGTAACCCACCCCCAACTGTTCCAGCGCACGGTAGTTCTTGGGATCCTTGCGGGCCAAATGGATCAGGATTTTCGCGGCGTCATCGAACCGCTGCTGATCGGTCAGCTCGGTGGCAAGGGCGAGAAGATCGTCGTCGGACATGTTGCCGGTCACGCCCGCGATGCCCGCCAAATCCGGCGGTATCGCCTGAGCGGCCGGTGCGACCGTTTCCGCGGACGCTTCCGGCTGAGCGGCGATCGGGCCGACCATCGCCCCACATAGTAGGACAACCAGCCCCATCGCAAGGCCGCGCGGACCGCCGTCGAGCAGTCCCCATCCGATCCGTCGTGGAGGTCTCATGAGTTTTCTCCCGGCTCGATAAAGCGTTTCCCTTTCATACCAAACGGCCGTCATACCCCCTGCTCGGGAACCTTGTTCGGTCTGGCTTGAAGTTCCTACGCATCGAGACCACTGATGTTCACGCAAAAAAGGAAATCGTCACCGGGTCATGATAGATGGGGCGTATCGGAGGGTCAAGCGAGGGAAAAATCACCCCTGAACACTGAGCGTGCCGTAGCAAACGTCATCCGCATCCTCTCGTTCGACGGCAAAAGCCGCGCGCGAGGCGGTGGCGACGGCTTCGTTGACGGCCCGCTCCTCCCGAAGCTTTTCCAGCAGCATGACCCAGGTTTCGCGTTGGTATTCCAGCAGCTTGATGGCCTCGCCTGCTATTTTCGTGTCACGCTGGGCACTGGCCTCGACCAGCTTGCGATAGATGAAACTATACAGGCCCGCCATGCGGGAACATAGCTCCCGGTCCACGTCGTAATTCAGGGCGTTAATCAATTCCAGCACGATTTTCTGGGCCCGGCTGAACCCATGATAGGATTTTTCATAGTCCTTGGCGGTCAGCCCCTCGATACCCTGGCGGGCGAAACGAATGGCCCCGTCGTAGAGCATGAGTTGCAACTGCTCCGGACTGGCGGTCATCACCGCGTTGTGCAGATATTCGTTGGGACGCTTGTTCATACCAGCCTATATAATCGGTCATGCTCGCGACCCGGTTCATTTGTTTCCGAAACAACCGCCGATCATTTCCACGAACGTAGGTCCGATAAACAACGCGACAAGAGCATTAAAACAACACCGAACGGCCGCGAACCTCCAAAGACGCCGGTAACCCTCGAAATTCGCTTTTTCAGAGATTAGGAATAAAGCGAGGAAACCAGGTCGGACAACCCGCTCAGCGAGCTCGACTGCGTTTGCAGATTCGCCAAGGCGGTTTCCATGGCCTGATACTGAGCATAGAGACGCTCTTCCTTGCGGTCCAGCATCTCCTGCATGTATTCCGCCCGGTCGTTCATCATGTCGATCTTGTCCTGGAGCGAGCTGCTTTTTCGCGCAATCGTCCCGTCAAGCGAAGTGGTGATAGTATTGAGTAGCTCGTTGAGCTTGGCGGCCATACCCACGTTGACCAAAGTATCCTTCTTGCCGTTGGTGCCTTTTTCAATACGCGTCTTCGTAAACAAATCGGTTACCGCCTCCGGATTCTTCGCGAAGGCCTCCCGGAATTTATCCTCGTCCAACGATAACTTGGCCCCGGATTCAACGGTAATCCCCACGCTGCTTAAGCGTTTGTAGGCCAGGGTTTCATCGTCGACGTTGGACATAAGCAGGCGGTAGAGCTGACTGCTGATCATCGAGACGGTACTGTCCCCCAACAGAACACCTTTCGTCTCGGTTGCGGAATTGTAACTGGTCAGCGAACTGATGGTACTCATCGCGTTGTTGAAACTGGAGATGAAGGAATTAATGTCGGTGACGACCTTGTCGATATCCTGGCCGACGGTCAGGGTGACCGGGCTGCTGGAAGTCCCGATCAGATTAAGCGTAACTCCGTCAACCACGTTCGTCAGCGTGTTGCTGCTGCTCTTCACCACGATCGCGGAGGACGAGTCGGGGTCGCCGACCACCACCACCGCGTCCTGGGCCTTAGTCAGCGTATTCAACGTAACCGCCGAGCCGGTGAGGCTGAAGGCGATCCGGCCGGCCGACCCGGTGGTATTGGAGCCGAGAACCATCCGATAAGGCGCGAAGGAGCTGCCGTCATTAAGCACGCTGGCGGTGACTCCGACGCCGGCCTTGTTGATTTTCGTCACCAGATCGTCCAAGGTGTCGTCGCCTTCGATTTCGATCACCTTCGTGAAACTACCGGTCATGACGTTATCCACCACCGTACCATTCAGGCCGAGACTCGCCGCCGTGGTCCCCCCGCTCACTTCTCCCACGAGCAGGGTTCCGCCACCCTCCGCCAAATCGACCAACTCGATGCCGTCGCCGGTGGCATTGATCCTGGCCTGGACCTGGATCGCGCTTTGCGAATTGATCTCCTTGAGCACGTCGCCGACCGTCTTATGCAGGCTTGAATTCAACGTAATGACCGCCAGGCCCCCACGGCTGTCCTGAATGGTCATTTTGCCATAGGTGATACCTTTGCCGAAGTTCAATTCCGAAAGCAGGGAGTTTTCGGAGACATACTGGCGATGGAGGTCGCTGCTGGCCAGCTCGCCCTCGGCATTGAGAGCCAGACCGAGATCAACCGCCATCCGCGGAGGCTCTCCGGTCCCGGCATCGTTCAGAATACCGAAAGTGCCGGAGCCGCTGGTCAGGTCGGTGATCGCGATACCCAGGCCCCCGGCGTCCACCCTGGCGGAAAGCGTACCGGTCGCGTTAATTCGATCGAGCACGTCCTGCAGAGTCTGGTCCCCGGTGAAATCCAACTCCACCGGCGACTGCGAGGTATCCCGCAACTGAAACCGCAGGATCCCCGTGGAAATACCTTGACCACCGTTCAGGGAGGACAGCAAAACGGTATTCAAGCCGGCGATAATATCCTTGGCGCGCAACGTTCCATCGCCATCGAAAACACCGTTCGCCAAACCCAGATCCCGCATGGCCCACGAATCATTCAGGGCCTCGACCGTGGCCGTCCCCGCCCCGCCGGTCGTATCGGTGAAAACCAGTCCGTTGCCGTCGGCGGAAATCGCCACCTGCAGGCGGCCGTCGTTCGCGTTACCATTCGTATCCTCGGCGTATCGGATGGCCCGCATCACCGCCCCGAGCGTAGTCATGCTGTAGATGCCCTTGCCCGTCACCGTGTTTTGATCCGTATCCGCGACGAGACCCAGATCGGTGGCGGCGTAGCCGGCTCCGGCCACATTCTCGATCTTCAGATTCGAGGTCGTCCCTCCCGACGAATCGGAAATAATCAGGGAGGAACTGGTCATCCCGGAAAGCTTCACGTTAAGGCTGGTCACCCCGTCGTCGGCCACCGCGTTATTGAGGAGTTCCTTGATGTCGTCGATCGTCTCCGCGGAACTCAGATCGATCGTTCCGCTCTGCCCCGCCCGGTTGGTGATGCGAATCTGCAAGGCGCCGTCGGTCCCCCGCCGTACACCAGAACCGTTGTTGAGCTCCGCCAAATAAGTGCTGGGTATGGCCGGCGCGCCGGTTTCCGAGTTGGCGGCCGTACTGAAACGCAAATTGGCGCTCAGATTAACGTTGAATTCCGTGCCGTCGGAAAGGGTGATGCGCATGTCCGCCTTGGTACTGTTGTATCGAAAACCGATACCGTCATTCAATTGCGATAAGGCTATCGTCTCCGACAAACGAACCAGATCGGTCCCCTCGATCCGCCCCGTGGAACTGCTTCCGGCGATCCCCAGATCCTTGGCGGTGTATCCTCCGCCGATATCCGCCACGATAAGCGTACCCGAGCCGAGGCCGGTCTGGTCCTCGATCACCAAGGCATCACCCTTGACCGATGCCTGAACATTGATGCTGTTTGAATTATTGATCGTATCCAGCACGTCCTGGATCGTGGTGGCTGAACGTAAATCGATTTCCGCCGAGGTTCCGCTTCGATCGGTGATCCGTATCACCCCGGCCCGCACGCCCTGCAGGCCGTTCAACGCGCTCAGGGAGGTGGAGGTGTCCACGTATCCCTGACCGACCTTGAAGGTCAGGCTGCCGGTGCCGATCGCGGTGGTGTCGCGATCGGTGAACCCGTTGGAGATCAGTTGATGGGTGGTGACCAGCGACTTGACCTGAAAAGAATAGTTGCCCAGCGCCGCCTTGCTGGTGGCCGAGGCGGTCAGGACCGACGTGTTCGAGCTGCTCGCGGACCGCACGGTATAAGCGGAGGATTTGGCCAGACTGTTGATCGAGGACTTGGCCGCCAGGAGTTGCGCGCTGATCGCCGAAAAAGCGGTCTGCTCGGCCGTGACCTTGGTGATCCTGGTCTTCAACAGATTCAGCGAGCGCGATTCAATCTGCATTAACTGACTGACAATACTCGATATATCCAAGCCCGAGATCAAGCCGGTACCGGACGAAATCGTACCTGATGCCATCGGAGCAACCTCCAAAGTATTAAGGCGCGGACCTTTCCCGCCGATACCTTCATCGACCATCGTGGCATGAGGACTTAACGATCCGGCAAGGAAGGCCGATAACCAAATGCGCGCATCATTCGGCCCCGATTCATCTTGGAATAATCCGGACGCGGAGGATGAAAATGAAATATCAATTTTCAATGAATAACATCCCATATCCTTCAAGTCTTTAATAGTACGTAATTTAGGGCAAATACCCCAACCTCAAGACCTATCTTTTTGCCGTTATCTCGGGTATAAAGTAGAGGGCGGTGAGAGTCGTGCCGGAGCTCGAGGCTGCATCGGGAATACTTACGAGGGCATGGCTGCTTGATGTGTGTTGCGTTCTGTATATTCGTCTGAGCGGAACGCGGAAAATCGCCGGGATCGACTTGAGACCGGCAACCGCCTGAAAAGGAGAAAATGAAATATTACCCGCGTAATCGCGGGACGAGCTTTGCGGGCCAGCAACGCAAAATCCCTTCTGCTGCAATCCCCCTCTCCGGCCCG
>CAZXSA010000056.1:0-8543 GCA_964642815.1 uncultured Planctomycetales bacterium
TGTTCATGCCCTGCTCGCGGATATGGGCCAGGTCCCGCTCCCAGTCCCGCGGCCGTGGGGTCGGCGGCCGATAGTACTGCGTGCCGACCAAAAAGTGTTTCCGGGTTTCCAGCTTATCCGTGAGTGATAATGCTTGTTTGGACATACGTTCAAAATCCCTCTTTATTAAAACTACGGTTTGTGAGTCCCAAGGTAACGGCCGCAATCGGTGGCATACACTACAGCCTCTCCCGGTGCTTCATTCGATCATCGTTAAGCTTCGCCCACCACGAGGGCAAAACAAGGCGGATATTGTACCCATGTTCAAATCAAAAAAAAGCGTTAATATGACAGAGAATGAAGGGGCACGGCCGGGAAAGCCCTTCCCTGAGCCCTGTCAGCCGTGTTGGACGCAAGGCCGATTTACTGAGGGAACATATTTTCACCGGAGCAGGCAAAAAGATGCAATCCAGAGAACGGCTATTAACAACCCTTCATGGCGGGCAGGCCGACCGGGTGCCGGTCAATACTTACGATCTGATCGCGCGCAACAGCCGGCAGTGGGAACATGACGAACCCTCCTACGCCCGCCTGCTGGAGATTGTCCGGGACAAGACGGATTGCATCTGCAAATGGAATCCCCGGCCGAATACCACTTTTCTGGAATCCGCCCATCCGGTCGATATGGACGTCGAGCAGACCCGCGAGGGCGACGCGACCATCTACCGACGAACCCTGCACACCCCCCGCGGCGATCTAACCCAGACCACGAAGGTGATCGACAACATCCACACCGTCTGGCAGACGGAACACTGGTGCAAAAGCATTGAGGATGTTGAGAAAGCATTGTCCGTGCCTTATGCGCCGGTTGTCTGGGACGCCGGCGATTACTCGCGAATAAAGGCCGAGGTCGGTGAGTACGGTATTATCATGACAACACTTTCCGATCCGCTCTGGCTGGCCGCCGATTTGATGGAATTCGGCGAGTACACCATCTGGGCCATGACCGAAACGGAGCACTTTCTCAAGGTCATCGAGCAAATGCACGAGCGCGTCATGGAAAACCTGCGACGGATGCTGGATGCGGTGGTGGTGGATGACTATCGCATCTGTGGCCCCGAATATGCGACGCCTCCCTATCTGCCGCCCGCCCTGTTCCGGAAATTCGTCGTGCCCTACGTGCGCGAGATGGTCGATTTGATCCACGACCGCGGGGCCCTGGCCCGTTTCCATAGCCACGGCCGCGTTGGACAGGTTCTGGACATGATCGCCGAGACGGGCGCCGACAGCCTTGATCCATGCGAGGCCCCGCCGGACGGCGATATCAGCCTGGCGGAGATAAAGCAGCGCATCGGCGGCCGCATGTGTATTCTGGGCAATATCCAGATCAAGCTTCTCGAACACGGCCGCTCGGAAGAGGTAGAACAGGCGGTCAAGGACTGCATGACGGCGGCCAAGGCCGGGGGTGGATATATCCTCCTGCCCACCGCCGGCCCGATCAGCGCCCCCCTATCCAGGCAGACCGAGGAAAACTTCATCCGTTTCATCGAAACCGCCCTGGAGTATGGCCGTTACTGAACAGAGGGCGGACACACCCCGCACCACTCAGAAACACGAATCAACCCGGCCAATTTCGCGCTTCGTACAATAATTGATTATGGTTTACGCATCTGCTGATAGGCGGCCAAGGCCCGGCGACGGGCCTCGTGGTGCTCGACGATCGGTTCAGGATAGGTGCGACCAAGGCGAACGCCTGCCTCCGCGAGGATAGAGGCATTTGCCTCCCAGGGTTGATGAATCCACGGCACCGGCAGGCGGGCCAGTTCCGGCACCCAGCGGCGGACATAGCGGCCGTCCGGGTCGAAACGTTCGGCCTGACTAACCGGGTTAAAAATCCGGAAATAGGGAGCGGCATCGGCCCCGCAACCGGCGGTCCACTGCCAACCGAAAGTGTTGTTGGCCAGGTCGGCATCAACCAGCGTGTCCCAGAACCATTCCGCGCCGGCCGTCCAGGGAATCAGCAGGTGCTTGACCAGGAATGAAGCAACGATCATGCGCACCCGGTTGTGCATCCAGCCGGTATGCCAGAGTTGCCGCATCCCCGCGTCGACCAGCGGATAACCGGTGCGGCCGCGCTGCCAGGCGGATAGCAACTTGCGATTGCTTTTCCATGCAAACCGCTTGAATTCCGGCCGCAA
Source organism: uncultured Planctomycetales bacterium (assembly GCA_964642815.1). Lineage (GTDB taxonomy): Bacteria > Planctomycetota > Phycisphaerae > UBA1845 > PWPN01 > JAAYCU01. Next base: position 2,178 of record CAZXSA010000056.1, read on the forward strand.
CGGTTCGGTCGGCGTACGCGGAAAATGATCGAGCAGGTGATGAGCGAATTCGCGCCAGATCAACTGACGAAGGAATGCTTCGGCGTCCCGGCCCGGCCTGGCCCTTATCGTCGACCAAACTTGCCGCGGACTGATTTCACCCCAATGCAGATAAGGCGACAAACGCGAGGTACCCTCTCGATCAGGGCGTTCGCGCTGTTCGTGGTAATCGTTTAAGGTTCGAGCCACGAAGCGCTTTAGGACTTGGCGAGCCGCCTGCTCGCCGGGTTTCCAGGTTTCCTCCAGCCCTCCGGCCCAGTTGATCGTCGGCATCAGTTGCAGATCCGTATGTTTCAGCGAGCAAGGCCAGCGTTTCGGCGCAGGTAAACGGCGCGGCGGAGGGACCGGCGCGGCCGGTTCTCCGCGCGCCAGGCAGGCATGATAATAAGGGGTGAACACCCGGTACGGTTCGCCTTGCTTATTCAGCACCTCCTCGGGTTCGAACAGCAGGGCCGCGTTGAAAGTTTCGACTGTCAGACCGCGTTTTCTCAAGGTGTCGGCGATCCCGTCCTCCTGCCGACGGGCCGTCGGTTCATATCGGTGGTTCCAGAAGACAGCGTCGGCCTGACTTTGTCGGATAAGCTCTTCAAGATTACCGAGCGTGTTACCTTTGCGAATAATCAGGCGCGAACCGTGACCACGCAGTTCCTTGTCCAACTCATGCAGCGAATGGTGCAACCACCAGCGGGCAGCGCCACCCGGTGCCCAGCGGCCTTCCTGTTCGGGGGCAAAAATGAAGATGGGAATAACAGGCAAACCGCGCCGCGTGGCGGCGGACAGCGCGGGATTGTCCGCGATACGCAAGTCCTGCCGGAACCAGACAATCGTAGACGACATGGGTCAATACGCAAATAGAGTCATCACTGATGGATTCTCAACCCGCGACGGCTACCCATCGTTTTTCCTCGGCGGAGCGATAGACGGCCTCGACTACCTTGAGGGCGGCCACGCCGTCTTCGCCGGAAATGGCCGGCGGGCGGTCGTACAACACCGCCTCGGCGAAATCGCGAACGTAATCCATGCCCATCACGCCGGAGTAGCCCTTGACGGGAGTCAGCTCGAACGAAAGGCTGCGCCGCGGCGAGCCGGCGAAAGCCGCGTGATCGCTGCAAACGAATAAAACATCTTTCTCGCCTTCGTAGGCCGGCGACCAGGAGATCACTCCCTGCGTGCCGCGCATCGAGAGGTACAAATCGCGACCGTAGGGAAACGAATCCGGGACGGTGTAGCTGATGTCCAGAGCGGCGATGGTGCCGCGGGAAAAACGCAGATGGGCGAAGCTGTTGTCCTCGATGTCGTATTGGGTGTTGACCTTGACGTTTCGCCCGGCGGCCTCGATGACTTCGTCGTCGAGCATCCAGCGGAACAGGTCGATCCAATGCACGCCAAGGTTATACATGGGTCCGCCACCGGAGCGGCTTTTCTGGAGCATCCAGGGGGAGTGCCCGACAATGTAACGGCCGAGCCGACCGGCGGCGCATCGCCCCTCGGCGCCGACGGGCTGGCCGATGATGCCTTCCTGGATCAAGGCCTTGAACTCGCGGGCGGCCGGGTGCATCCGCCAGCAGTAGCCGGTGGTCAGCTTGACCCGGTGCTGACAAGCGGCCTGCACGATGCGCTGAGCGCCTTCGACGCCGACGGCCATCGGCTTCTCGACCATCAAATGCACCCCGGCCCGGGCACATGTCTCGGCCGCCGCCGGACAATCGGCGTGCGGCAGAAACACGGCGGCCACGTCCAGCTTGTGCGCTTTAAGCATCTCCTCCACGCCCGCGTAACCGACCAGGCCGTAATCACGGCAAAAACCGTTGCGCAACTCGGGATTCGCCTCGGTGACGGCCACCACCTTGGTCAACGGACAAGCCTCGAACAAGGGCATATACAGCCGGGGATGCAGATGGCCCAATCCGACGATACCCACCTGAAGCGTGCGTTCCGAACTGCTCATGGGATGACGTTCCTTATTCGACGGAAGAGTTCAACAACACCGGTAGAATAATGCCTGGCGATGCGGGCGTCGAGTGGACGCACCTGGATTGGATGCGAAAACCTGGCACGAAAAAACCATGACCGGCACCGCTTTATTCCGGCGGATCGGAGAGCGCAATCCCGACATAATCCGCCAAAGGGCATTCACGGCAGATCGGCGGTACGTTCGGCGACGCCGGCCATCGGCGGCAAACCGTTCTCCGGCCTATCCAGATACCAATACGCGGTGGCGGAATAATCGGTGACCGTCTCCGCGGCCTCCGCTCGTTTCGGGTTGGCCTCCACTTCCTCCAACGTATAATACTGCGTCCCATCGCCGGCCTTCATATAGGGCAGGTCAGGAGCCTCTTTCATCGCCTTGGCCAGTTGAGGAAAAGCCGGACCCATCATCACCTGAATATCCACTCGGCAATCCTTATAAAAATACACCGGATCGGGGATATGGAAGCGGTAGTAACCCCACAGCCCCTGCTCCTTATCCATGAGCTGACACCCCTGAAAAAGGTTCACGAAATGGCCTTGGCCCCAGGCGCTGCCGATGTAATCCTCCGTACCGGTTCCGCAGAGGGTGGGGTATTCCTGGTCGCCGTCGAAATACACTTTGACCTCGCCCTCGCCGAACCAGATTTCGCGCAAGGCCGGGTGCAGGCGATTGCCGAGGTTGCAACCCAGGAACCGGCCTCGACCCTCGACTCGTGGTAGGATGGTCAAATCCCGCCGGACCTGCGTGGGGTTTTCCCTTCGCCAGTAAGAATGGAAATACATCATGTCGTCGCCGTGACGATCGCCCAGAGTGGCGGCCACGTCGTAGAAGAAAGTCAGCAGTTTGTCGCCCTCGTTGGTCACGACGATACGGGCGTTTTTCCTGAAAGGCATGGGTACGATGCAGTTGAAAGACCGGCCTTCGGGCGAGGAAAAACAGGCGTTTTCGAAGGGGACCATGTGCCCCAGGCTGTGACAGAAGAAATCGCCGAGCGGGCCTTGCACGGCGGGCGTTTTCGCGCCATCCCAATATATTTCGATCTTGACCGCCCGCTGCATCAGCGGCGTGCGCGGATCAACGGTGATCCAGATGCGGCGGATCGTGCCGGGCCCGTCGACGTTAAGCATCTCGAAACTCTCGCCGGGCTTGATCCAGGTGGCCGGCGATCCCTTGCGGCCGAACTTCGCTTGCCCACCCGCGCCTTTAAGCCCCTGGCGGTTTTCAAACGTAAACCAACGGGTCTGCAAGGGGACGGCCGGCATGCGGTACAGGTCAGTGGGAATATCGCCGCACGCGCTGGAAACGCCGGAGTTGTTCGTCTCCTGAACGACGGCACACCCGGCCATCATCCCCGACAGCCAAACACCCAACAATCCGATAGTCAACAGAGATCGCATCTTGCACACGCTCCTTTCAGATCACCCTCGACGATGATGGAATGGTCGTACACGTTGTCGCCCCACCGGTTAAATTAGAGCAAGGCGACACGACATCGCTTTATCCCACGAAACATAAACAAAGCAGCACGGATATAGTAGCATTCCAACCACTTCGTCGCCAGACATGGCGTGACCCCGGCAGCGTGCTCATGCAAAGCCATCGCATCTTATTGAAAGGGTCGGTCCTGGCGATGTCCGAAAGGCGGAAGTACCACGGAAACCATCCGAACGACCACTCCTCGCTTCGCGTCGATGTTTCCTTGAACACGTTTAATGCTCTTGTTATCCTCTCATCCCAAAGGTAAAAACAGATCGATGGCAAAGGGACACAGTGAACCTTGATTTCGATTCATCCCGATGGGAGCGGATCCGGGAAAACTATCGCCGCTGGTGGGCGGGCGAGTTGGAACGGCCGCTGATTCACCTGACGCTGACCGGTTGCGATCCCGGTCGTCCCGAGCCGAAACTCCCCCGGTACGAATTTACAAGCTTCTACGACCTGGACGTGTCGGCCGAGGCCATCGCGGATCGCTGGTTGTACGACCTGCAAAGCCGCCGATTCGTCGGCGATGCGTTTCCGTCGATCTATCCGAACTTTGGTCCGGGTGTCCTGGCCGCTTTCCTCGGTCTTGAGTTGCGTAACGGCGATGAGACCGTATGGTTCCTGCCGAAATCGCCGACTCGTCTCGATGATATCCGGTTCGACTATAACCCGGAAAATGCATGGTTCCGGCGGATATGCGCCATCTATCGCGCGGCCGCCGAACGCTTCGAGGGGCTGGTGCATCTGGGCATGACCGATCTGGGCGGCAACCTCGATATCCTCTCCGCATTCCGTCCAGGCCAGGAGCTACTGCTGGACCTTTACGACACGCCGCGGCTGGTGGAGCAGCGAACCTGGGAAGCCCACGCGATGTGGTGGCGGTATTTCGAGGAACTGAATCGGATCATCCAACCCGCCCACCCCGGCTACACGGCCTGGACTCCGATCTACAGCGTCGAGCCGTATTACATGCTGCAATGCGACATGAGTTACATGATCGGGCCGGACATGTTCGAGCAATTCGTCAGGCCGGAACTCGTCGCGAGCTGCGAAAAACTGGCCAACCCCTTCTATCATCTGGACGGCAAGGGACAGTTGGCCCACCTTGATTCGCTGCTGACGATCGGGCAACTCAAAGGCGTGCAATGGGTGCCCGGGGCCGGTCAGTTGGGCGTAACCCATTGGCCGGAAGTCTATCGCAAGATTCGTGAAGCCGGTAAGCTGATCCAGTTCTTCAGCAGCCAGGATGAAAAAGGCATCGCCGCTCTCGATTTCCTGGTCGACCAGCTCGGCGGTGCCGAAGGCATCATCATGATCGGCGAAGTGTCCAAAGAACAGGAACCACAAGCTCGCGAACTTCTGGAAAAATATGGAGCAATATAAATGGACATTCACGCCCGCCTGAAGATTCTGGACTTCATGGTCATCGCCGCCTACATCGTCTTGCTGATCGCATTCGGAAGCTATGTGAGCATACGGCGACGGCATGAAGAGGACCAATTCCTGGCGAATCGAAGTTTCGGATGGTTTAACGTGGGGATGTCCATCTTCGCCACGAACATCACCCCGTCGATGATGATCGCCACGGCCAGCGCCGCGTATGCAACGGGGATGGCCATCGCCAATTTCGAGTGGCTGGGCTGGCTGTTTCTGATGCTGCTGGCGATGGTTTTCGCCCCGCACTACCTCAATACGAGGATCAGTACGATGCCGCAATTCGTCCGGCGCCGGTTCGGGGCGCGGTCCGCCGAGTTTCTCTCATGGTATGCCCTGCTTTCAACGATCGTTCTTTGGCTGGGTGGGCAATTATATGTGGGAGCCCTGCTGCTCAGTCAGATCATGGATTGGCCGCTGTGGGTCTCCGCGGCCACCCTGATGGGGATCGCCACCTTCCTGACCGTTTCCGGCGGGCTGGCGGTGGTCATCGCGACGGACTCGTTCCAATCGATCCTGATCATCGCCGGAGGAGCGATCCTGGCCATCATCGGTTTCAACGAAATAGGCGGGCTGGAGCGTTTGCTCGAAGCCGTCCCCGCGGGAAAATGGGCATTGCTGCGCCCGGTGAATGATCCGCATTATCCCTGGCATGCCATGCTATTGGGGTATCCCGTGCTCGGCGTCTGGTTCTGGTGCACCGATCAAACCATCGTGCAACGCGTACTGGCCGCCCGCGACCTGAAACAGGGGCAACTTGGCGCGTTGTTCACCGGGTTTTTGAAAATCTCCACGCCGTTTCTCTTTATCCTGCCAGGGGTCTTCTGCTTCGTGTTGCATCCCGGCCTGAATGATCCCAACAAGGCTTTTATGACCATGGTATCCAACTATCTGCCGGCGGGAATGGTCGGTTTGATCGTCGCCGTACTGATCGCGGCCCTGATCAGCACTCTCAATGCCGGGCTTAATTCCTTTCGCACGATCTTCACGCTCGACATTTATGTGCGGAAGTTGTATCCCACGGCATCGCCCCACCATATAAAAAACGTCGGCCGGGTAACCACCATCGGCACGGCCATAGTGGCTTTTGGCATTGCCCTGGCCATGCAGACCTCGGGGAAAAATCTTTTCGACCTGCTGCAGAGTATTATCGCGTATTTCGCGCCGCCGATGGCCGCGGTGTTTTTGATCGGCGTGCTCTGGCGACGGGCCACCGCGACCGCCGCGTTCTATACACTGATTTTCGGGTCCGCCTTTTCCTTGAGCATCGGAACGATGGATTTCTTCAACTTCCCAGAAGAGAAATTCTGGCCGCACTATCTGCTGATGGCGTTCATTCTGTTCGTCTGTATATGCGCATTCATGATCATGCTGTCCTTACTGACACGTAATGCCTACTACGAGGAGCGGTTCCCCACGCTGGCCGAAGCCTATCGCCG